>NZ_JRAR01000024.1:0-45422 GCF_000768935.1 Porphyromonas sp. COT-290 OH860
ATGTCGATACAGTTAATTACATGTTAAATATATTAATAATCAGAGATATATACAACATTTCTAGCCGAAAGGCGGCTAAATGTCGTGCAACGGTCTCCATAGGGAATTAGTCCACCAATCGGAGTCAATCTCCCCTTCAATTTCTTTTAGGGGTTTCACTCCCCTTTATAAACCTCTGCGTTATTTCTCTAAGTTTCTCACTAACCTCTTTACACTCCTTAACTAAAAAGTAGATGAATAGACGCACAAGTTACCTTTGTTTGGTGCTGGAGCAGCATTGCTGTCGGAGGTCGTTAGCTTAAATGGGCGAGCATCGGAGGGGTAGAAATCGTGGGGCACTGTGGCCGAGCCTCTCCACCTAGATGCTGTGTATCCTTCATTATTCGGGCAAAAAACACGGGCCTATCTTCGCTTCGCTATTATTCTTTGTTTACTTTTTAGTTAGGGAGTGCGAAGAGATTATTCCGGAGTTTTTGGAGAATGAAATCGTAATTTATGAAGACTGTGTAGAGGAGTTTCTCAGATTAAACAGGCTGATTACTTTGGATTGGAGGATTAATTCCCTATGATGTATCCACCAACTGCCGAAGATTGATGGGAAGAAATGCTCAAGAAGACGGCACAAACACATCAAATTATCCCTAATAGTCTGCAAGTGAAATGAGGATGTAGATTTTTTGTCAGTCTCGAAATACATTTACTCTTTCAGTGGTTACGTTGTAATACCTAAAAGCAAGTATTTTAGTAGAAGCTGGAGTCTTCCGAGAAAAACTTCTTTGTATCGCTACAATCTGCTATCTACTTAAGCTTAACAGCCTATTAACCGATTTCTTTGTATGAAATAATGTATAAGGAATAATTATACAGGGTTTGTGTATTTTTTAATAGATATTCGGTATTTTGCTGTTTAGCAGTCTTTTTGTAATTTTGCGAAGCATAGCATTTAATCATGCTGTCACATAATTTAGGAGCGTTATGCTTCATTCTTCTTTAGTGCAAATCGTGAGAAAATTTGAAGAACAGAAGAGTGGCTTAATGGTTTTCCCCGTCTTTATGGGCGTGGGGCACTGTTTCGTATCATTCTATGTTCTGAGGCCACCTTCTCACGAGCCCGTACTAAGTAGAGTGATCTTACAGTTGCCCCACGCTTTTTTTAATGAGAGTTTTGAGAGTTAGGTAGTCTGGGGGCGGAGTATCATCAACGAAACTAGCCATAGTGGAGAGAAAAACTACAAACAGATTATTGAGTAGTTGTTATATTCCCTATGGAGAATCTAATAAATTATTCTTATGCAACAGAAGTTTAAGAACAACGGGCTATTTTATTTAGCTCCTCAGCTTTGGGAGCTTGAGTTTCATTCATCTAACAACCTTTTGACGACCCTTTCAATAGAGGGTAATATTGATGATTTTGAAGAAGGGGAAAGTCTATAATGTTTAATTAATTGAAGATCTTTTATGAAGCCTATAAGAGCCTCTCTCTTTTTAATTCTGACACTCATATTTTTTTCGTGTGATACATCTCACAATTATAAAGATATGGAGGATTATTCAGAAAAACAAACAACAACTGTTTCCTTATTAGGAAATCTAGATTTGAATGCGCTTAACAGTCAAATGCGAGATATTGATTTTGAGCTTGCTCCTGAGGGTAAACCTTTAATTGAAATGAAGGATAAAAAGCAATATGAAGTTTTGCTAATTATCAAAAAAGGGGTTAATGGTTCTCCTGTTTATGTGAAGACCAACTGGGAGAAAGTTTCAAGTAAGAAAAATACTATATTTTTTAAAGGAGATATCAAACTACGGGAAGGGGACGCATTTTCTCTCGGAGAAGACTGGTATGTCATGGGGATATTAGGAGGAAGTTATGATAAAGAACACAAATCCCTTGCATTTAAGTCTATGATAGTACCTATTGGTAAGGGTAATAGTGCCGCAATGGATATACCTTTGGCATTCCCTTGGACCAAAATAGAAATTACAAAAGAAGGGGCTGGAAATGTTTCTGTCCGTTTCAAACCACTAGGAAGTATGCTTCATGTTCGCTTAACCAATAATAGAGAGGGAGTTGATGTTGAGGGTACAGGCCTAAGTATTCTATCGTTTGTATTTTCTATGGATGGAGAGTTTAATTTAAGGAATAAATTTCTTCCTGCCATTAATCAGGATATTAGTCAGATTAAGTGGGGTGAAAAAAATAATAGCCATTTCATGACCTATGCTCTTGACTTTAATCTCAAATACAAGGAAGCAGCATCATTCTTAGTATGGGTAATGCCTCATAATCATGAGCACTCAACCAAAGAGAAACTCTTTTCAGGCAAGTTCCCTTTGCCATTAACTAAAATAACTCTCAATGGTAATGTTTCGGGGAGTCAAGTTGAGAACTTACAAGTATTCACTTCTAGTAAGCCTGTTAAGAATCACGCATGGCACATGGTTAATGCCAGTGTTCATAGGCCTAAGATTGCTTTGGAATATATGGCAGACTATAACTTAGGAGAAAAGGGTAGTAAATTGTTTGTTACCCAGCATAGAGATACTGATGGTGGTTATTATACTCAAGCAGAAGCTGTAGATCTCAATAATATTCCCTCTAGCTATCATCTCCCCACACAGACTGAGTGGGCCGGCATTGCACCTTTGTTTTATACTCATTGGGGGGCTAGCGCTCATGCGGTGGAGTATGGAACAGTTGTAAAAAGAGCCCGATTGAATGAAGTTATAACTGTGCACGGAGAAACGAAAATATATAAAGGGGAATATAACAATAGCCCTGGGTATGATCAATATGATCCGGCTACTTACAATAAGCTTGGGGTGTGTTATGCGCTTCGTTTTCAAGATAGTACGAATGAGCAACTGTCTGCATGGAGATATAGCTATGAAACTAATCCATTCTCTACAAGGGGAGGGAAGTGTGTGGTAATAAAGCAATGTTATTTGGGCCCATCATTTGTGGGTACACTTGATGATATTTCTAAAGAGGAATTTTGGGAGATGCATCAAAAGGAAGTTATTACTCGTTTTCTTGCCCTTGGAGGAGAGAAAGATCCTGCATCAGGTTCAGTGGAGCACCAAGGATATACTGGATTCTATCGAAGTGCTACCGACTATGGTGTAACGTCTTGGATTTTTCACTTGACTAGTCAGTCTGCAAACACGTACACTCCAGAAGGGGAGTCAAATAGGGAAGGATACTTTGTAAGGCTATTTCATGACAATTAGTGTCCTTTTATTGATACAAAAAACACGGGCTTGCAACCTAAGTTGCAAGCCCGTGCCTCCTAAATAATCAATCCTTTTCGTCTTAGTTGGGGAGGTGGTAAAATTCCTTTTTGCTTTAGTCGTCGATGCGCTGGAAGTTGCCACGTGCATCGTAGTACACTTCTACATCATCGCCACGTACGAGTACCTCTACCTTGTAGCCAGAGCGTGTCTTCTTGATGCTTGACATGGTTGCCCCTCTGAAGCGGCGCTGTAGGTCCTGACGTACATTGCTTGGTAACAGATCTACTACAGACTGTGGGAGTGGACGCTCATCGCCATCAACCTTGATCCACTGACCATCGGCAGTGAAATCGATCTCCGTGCCATTCGTTAGATCTACCTCGTACATCTTGCCGTCACGATCTGGGCGAGCCTTGCGCTCAACCTTCTTCACATAACCATTGGGGTAGTGCTGGGCGAGGAAGCTCTTAGCTAGCTGTGGTAGATTGCCCGCATTGGGGTAGTCATTGCCGGGATTGCTAGGGTTGCTACCATTACCGGGGTTATTGCTATTGCCGGGATTGTCTACATTGGAGTCGTCGTCGATACCCTGAAGTCTGCCATCTCGGTCGAAGTACAGCTCAATATCACCAGCGAGTTCGATCTTGTAGCCAGAGAGCTTCTTCTCTACCGAAGTTACTGGTACAGAGGGGTAGCTTCTCGAGAGTGCATCAGCCACACCTTGTGGTAGAAGAGCTAGTACAGATGCTGGTACTGGAGTGCGGCCATAGTCATCGCCCTCTACTTCTAGCCAGTTGCCCTGCATATCAAATACGAGCTTGAAACTCTGCCAATAGCTCTTACGGATGTATACCTTGCGACGCTCAACGCCATTGTCGTGATCGTTCTTGATGTATGCTACCTTGTAGGATGGGAAGTGCGTACGCACGAAGTACTGTACGTTGTTGTCTAGCTGGTTGTTTTGGGGCTGCTGTGGCTTCTGACCCTTCTTGTTGTCGCTGAGGACCTCGCCGTTGCGGTCGAATAGCAGCTCCTTGTCATTGACAAGCTCTACCTTGTAGCCGTAAGACTTGCGCTCTATCTCGTGTATGCCGATACCTGCATAGTTGCGCTGTACGTATTGTACTATTGGAGCAGGGAGTAGACCGAGAATATTTTCGGGTAGAGCAGCACCGTCGATGAGGCTCTCAATTTCTCTCCACTGTCCGTTGCGGTCGAACTCGATCTTGACACGTGAAGGCAAGATAACCGTAGCACGTAGCTGATCGTCGGTTTTTTCTAGAATACTAGTGTATAGTGTTCCATTCTCCGTTTCTACGGCATTCGTTTTTACTTCGCTAGCTGCGTAGCCACGGAAGTACTCGGCCACGAATTGGCGTGCCTGAGTAGGCAACTTGCCAGCCTCACCCTGTACTGTAGCCTCTGGTGCTGAGATGAGGTTGGTTGCATCGTCCTTGGTGCATCCAACGGATGCAAGCGTAGCTGTGGCTAGCAGAGCCACTAGAATCTGCTTTTTCATAAGATAATATGAAGTTAAGTTGTTGAATTATTGCTATCCTATCGTCTTAGTCTACCTCGACTACTCGTCCGCCAGAGGTTAGGGTCAGCTCTAGCCCGTTTGTGAGCTTGACCTCATAGCGGTCCCTACGTTGCCTCTCGATCTTGCGAGCGAGCAAGTTTGGGTGGTTTCTAGTTAGGTAGTTGTCGATGCCAGCAGGCACGATACCCTTGGGGAGCTCTGTGCGGCAGTCTACTTCCTTCCAAAGGCCTGAGCCGTCGAACTCAATTTTATCGCCACTGGCGAAGATAATCTCGTAGGTCTTGGAGAGGATTTCGGTTTCCTGCTTCACGAGGCTGATGGACTGATCGCCAAAGTATTTCTTGACGAAAACCTGCGCTTTCTTTGGGAGGTTCTCGAAGGGGATTATTCTGTCTTGACCAGCGAATGCTACTGTGCAAGCGATGATAGCAACTAGTGCTAGACCTAAAAACTTTCTCATTTCTTTATTCCTTTTATTTTAGTTGTTTAATTCAGTTTACAGGGGCAAAATTAGGACCCAATTCTGAAAGGAATTTGAAATGATAATAATTTTTATTCTTTTTTTGCTTTTTGGATTTCGAAGCAATGTAGATTATCCTGCCAGTAGTAGCGGATAGATAGCTGCTCCATATCGCAGACCGACTTAACCAAAGCCAGTCCTAGGCCGATAGACCCTTTCTTCTTATACCCTTGGTAGAAGCGCTCGAATACGACTTGTGGGTCTAGGGCTTCACTTTCGGAGGAATTGCGTATAGTCAAGGATTGGGGTGTGATCTCTATGTGGATAGCCCCATGCGGCACGTTGTGTACGAAGCTATTCTTCAGTAGATTGTTGATTAGGATTGAGGCTAGTACATCGTTTATCACGAGGTTTAGTGTCCCTCTGTCCTGCACGCTCACGGATATGTGTAGATGATCGTAGACCTCTTTGTAGTCCTCGAGCGAGCGGTAGAGCAGTGCGTTCAGCTCAATGGGTTGGCGCTCCACAAACTGATGATTGTCGATGCGGAAGAGCAGGAGTAGGGACTTGTTGAGCTTGCTCAGATACTCCAGTGTTTGATGTGTCTTGGCCAATTCGCTCAGCTGCTCCTCTGTGAGGGTTTCGTCTTGCATCAGTGTCTCGATGCGGTTCATACTTACAGCCACTGGTGTCTGTATCTCGTGAGAGGCGTTGCCGATGAATTGCTTCTGCTCCTCGAAGACTTCCTCCGATCGCTTGACTTGCCGCAGAGCTGCATCGTTGAGCTTCTGGAACTCGACGATATCGGTATCCGTATCAAGAGGCACGTTGCTCTGCCCCACTTGGTATTGGTCAAGCCATTTGAGTAGCCGATAGAGTGGCTTATTGTTGCGTTCGTAGATGATCGTAGTAACCACCATCACCACTACCAGTAGGGATAGATACAGGAAGACGACCCAAAAGAGGATGGCTCCCATGAGGTCTTGTTTCTCGATCGTTGGAGTAAATACCGCTAGCTCGTAGTACTGCTCCGCTCCGTCCTTATATATAATGGTCATGATGCGTGCAGGCTCGGTTTCGCGCTTGAGCGGGATATAGACCATCGAGTCGGCATAGGTAATGTGTGGCTTACGATAAGCCTCCTCGGTCGATATGGGGGAGAGGTAGTACTGGTTGTTGCTGTTGGTATGCTCCGAGGGGAGCTGCTCGCCAGAGAGCGCATGTACGATGAGTAGCTCGGCATAGTCCTCCAGCGAGTCATCGATCTCGTCCGTTACTTCGTTGATCATGGCGAAGTAGAAGAATACTGCCCAGAGCGCCAGTACGATGCTCAGAGCGACGGAGAGTCTAGATATGGTGTGGTGAATGAGCTTCATCGGGCAGATGTGCTAGAGCAAAGTCATTTTGTAGCCTACACCGTAGACCGATTTGATCTCAATACCGGCCTCGGCCTCCTTGAGCTTCTTGCGTAGATTCTTGATCTGAGCATAGATGAAGTCGAAGTTGTCTACTTGGTCGATGTGGTCGCCCCAGATGGCCTCTGCCATAGCACTCTTGTTGATTAGCCTATCGCAGCGATTGGCGAAGTAGAGTAAGATATCGTACTCCTTGCGGTTAAGCTCAAGGGGCTCGCCTGCTACCTGTACACTAAAGCTCTCGGGGAAGATCTCCACGTTGCCCAACGTAATCGAGGTTTCGCCATCGTTGTGCTTGCGCCGAATGACACTTTTGATGCGAGCGATGAGCTCCGAGAGATGAAAAGGCTTGGCCAAATAGTCGTCTGCCCCGAGCTCTAGCCCCTGTATCTTATCCTCGACCGAGCCCCGAGCCGACACTATGATCACACTATCTCGTTTGCGCATCTTCTTCAGCTCGTTGAGGAGTGTCAGCCCATCGCCATCGGGGAGCATGATGTCTAGTAGAATACATTCGTAGTCGTAGACGCCGACCTTCTCCATCGCCTGACGGTAGTTGGCGGCGACCTCTACGACATAGCGCTCTTTCTCCAGAGCGTTTTTGGTCAGCTCTAGCAACTCTGGTTCGTCTTCGATGATCAAGATTTTCATATCAGCTACATATTGATGCTGTTAGTCTTGGAGCTTAGTCAGCTTGATGAGCTCGAGGCCGTAGTCCTCTACCGAGATTTGCCACGGTGCATAGGAGGTCAGCGCCGTAATGCTCCGCTCGCCTGTGCGTAGATCTTCGGCTAGCAGCGGAGTATTACTAGGGAGCGAAATATGCTCAAGGATAAAATTGGGCAGGCTGATGCTCAGCTTCTTTGCCTCTGCAGAGAAATTAGCCACGACGAGTAGATAGGCTTCGTCATCATAGCGTAGGTAGCTTAGGCAGCGATCGGCATCATAGCCTACCCCCTGAGCGAAGTTCAGGCCATAGTAAGCGCCCGAGGCGATGAGTGGTTCGCTCTGGGCAATGCCTAGGATTTGCTGGTAGCTCTCTAGGACATGGCGCTCTTCTTTTGTTAGTTCGCCCCCCTTATAGTCAGCTCTAAGGCGCTGAATACACCCAAGCGACCAGTAGTCGAAAATCGTCGTACGCCCATCTACACCACTGAAGCCCTCGGCTTGCATACCTCGCTCGCCGAGTTCTTGGCCAAAGTAGAGCAAGTACGGATTGCCTCCCGAGAGCAAAGAAGCACCGAGAGCCGGTATGCCGACAAGGGGCGAAGCGGCGAAGAAGTCAGAGGCAATGCGCTGTTCGTCGTGATTCTCTAGGAAGTAGCACATGGCAGGCTGGTCGCTCGCAACGGCATCTCTCGCAGTGTCGAAAGCACTAGCCGAGCATTCGCCACGCATGATCGCCCTGAGCGTATCGTATAGCCCTACCTTATCGTATAGATAGTCGAAGCCTGCGTGCAAATAGCCTGAGTACCGGTGCGGCTGATAGATCTCTGCCAAGAAACACAGATCAGCTCCATACCGCTCTTTGAGCTGAGGGATAGCCCAGCCCCAGAAAGCCTCGGGTACCATCTCGGCCATATCGCAGCGGAAGCCGTCTACCCCCTTACTAGCCCAGAAGTCCAAGATCTCGAGCATTCGTAGCCATGTCTTGGGGATAGGGTCGAAGTGCTGATGCCCTCCGCCTAGATAGTCTACGCCGTAGTTGAGCTTGATCGTTTCGTACCAGTCATTTTGGCTAGGATAGGCAGAGAAGCAGTCGTTGCCCGTGGCTTTGGCTGGCGATTCTATCCAGCTACCTCCTTGGGGGAGATGAAGTGCCTCGCCGGGGAAGTAGTAGAAGTTGTTTTGATTGTCGAAGTGCTTGGTCGTATCATCATCGGCTCCCAGATCCACAACGCCAGCAGGTTGAGCGTCCGAGTGGTAGGAGCGAGCCACATGGTTGGGGATAAAGTCTATGAGTAGCTTGAGCCCCGAGCGGTGTACACGCTCTAGTAGAGCCTCGAACTCTTGCATACGCTTGTCGATGTTGTCTGCCAAGCTCGGTGCTATGTCGTAGTAATCCCTCAGAGCATAGGGCGAGCCTGCAATCCCCTTGACCATATCTGGTGCATCGGCAGGGATCTCTGCCCAAGCCGTTGCCGTGGCATGCTCGAGTAGGCCGATACACCACAGATGCGTGGCTCCTAGAGAGCGGATGTAAGCTAGGGCTCGCTCATCTAGATCCGAGAGCTTACCCGAACCGTTCTCTTCATAACTGCCCCAAGGTTTAGGCTCTAGGCAGTCATTCCCCCAAAGACGTGGCAGGAGCGAATAGATGATGATTTTACTCATAGATCAGTCGGGTGCTAGATTTTGTCCGTCATCTCGATCTCGAGTGTACCGCCAGCACGAAGCGTACTGTGCTGCAAGGTTAGCCCCCCGAGGGGTTTGCCGTCTAGCTTCACCGAGGCGACATATTTATTGGCTCTGCTATTATTCTTGACTTTGATGGTGAAGACTCCTCCTTGCACAGCGATACGAGCTTCGTCTACGATGGGGCGACCGATCTGGTACTCGGGCAGGCCCGGACAAACAGGGTAGAAGCCAAGAGCACTCATCACATACCAAGCCGACATCTGCCCACAGTCCTCGTTGCCGATGATGCCGTCCGGGGTAGGCTTGTAGAAGGTGTACATGATTGAGTCTAGCAGAGCTTGCCCCTTGTGTGGGCTAGCGGTGTAGTTGTAGAGGTAGGCGATGTGGTGGCTTGGCTCATTGCCGTGGGCGTATTGCCCAATAAGGCCAGTGATGTCGCCCGATTGCTTCTCTCCGTCGATACGTGATGATGTCGTAAAGAGTGTATCAAGATTGGCCTCTAGTACCTCTCTGCCGCCCATAGTTTTGATGAAGCCTTGCATATCGTGTGGGGCATAGAAGCTCCACTGATAGGCATTCCCCTCGGTGTAGTCGCTCTCCATGTGTGCCGAGTAGCGGGGATTAAAAGGCGTACGGAAGCTACCGTCTGCCATCACGGGGCGCATGAGATTGGTTCTTTTATCCCAATAACGCTGGTAGTATCTACCACGCTTGTCGTATTCACGAGCGAGAGAGTCTAGCCCAGCAGCCTCTGCAATGCGTGCGATGCACCAGTCGTCGTAGGCCATCTCTACCGCCCACGAAACGGACTCGGGCAACGAATCGGCGGGGATAAAGCCTAGCGTTTCTTTGAAGTGAGGGTGACGAGTGATGAGGTCTAGCTCACGAGTGCCGGCGAACTTCTCGGCCAAGTCGGCTCGATAGACCGAACTACGCACGCCAGCCTCTGCCCATAGCTTGAGGTCTTCGCCCGATGCCAAACCCTTGGCAACAAGATCTGCCAGTACGCTTACCGAGTGATAGGCTGGCATACAGCCCGTATAGTTTGCCGCTAGTGGCCAGCGGGGTAGGATTGTTCCCTCTTGATAGTCCGAAATCAAGCTGCGCCCATAGCGAAGCGCACGATCGGGGTCGATGATCGTCAGGAGCGGGTGGAGGGTGCGGTAGGTATCCCAGAGTGAGAATACGGTATAGTGTCCGTCCTCGGGGCGGGCGTTGCGGTGCACTTGCTTGTCCATTCCACGGAAGTGGCCGTCCACATCTTGATAGTTGAAGGGGGCAATGTGGGCATGGTACATAGCCGTATAGAAGTTCTTGAGCACAGATTGGTCTTGGCTCTCAATCTGGATTTTGCCCAAAACACCTCGCCAAATCTCACGGCTCTCCTCGCGAATGCGGTCGAAGTCCCAGTGTGGGAGCTCGGCTGCGAGGTTCTTCTCTGCCTGCTCGGGGCTAACGTGCGAGAGGCCGGTCTTGACCAGCAATGGCTCTGTGCCCTGTGGCAGGTAGAGGTGTAGCTTGAGATCTGTCGTATCGGTCAGTGCGAGTGGATAGGCTACTCGACTGCCCTCTCCATTCCTGTGTAGCACCATACTATCGGCTGGGGTACTCAGATGAATGGTGTAGCTCATCTGATGCTGATCTGCCCAGCCCTTGGTGTAGTAAGTGCCTCTAATTGTAGAGTCATTGACGATCTCCAGATCATTCTTGAGTACCTTGTGCCCCCAGTTGGGCTGTAGGATATGCCCAAGGTCGAGCAGAAGGTTGCGATTGGCGTCTTGTAACTCGTACTTCAGACGCATCAGTCCTACACGCTCGGTGGAGGTTAGCTCTGTTTGGATACCGAAGTTCTCTAGATATACCGAGTAATAGCCGGGGGAGGCAACCTCATTGGCTTTGCTAAATCGTGCCACAGGCTTGAGGCTATCTACCCCCGAGTAGGGTAGTAGTGCCACATCACCTAGATCCCCGATACCTGTACCGCTCAGATGAGTTAGGCTGAAAGCATAGATCAAGCTGTCGCTCTCGTGATAGCCGCTACTAGCCTCCCAGCCCTGCAGATGCGTATCTGGGCTAAACTGTACCATGGCATTGGGGCGTGTTGCCCCGGGGAAGGTATGTCCGTGACCACCAGTGCCGATGAACGGATCGACATAGACGAGCAGATCACGCTCGGCTACGTGCTCTTTGGTTGGGCTACATGCCCCTAGAGCAAGCAATGCGAACCCCATAAGTGGGGCGTATAGTTGTCTTGTATTCATAATCAAATCATTCAAATGCTATGTGTGGCTTGGGCGTGCCGTATCGTTGCCTCTATGCCCTGCTCCAGTAGATACTTGGGTACGAAGCCAAGCTCTAGTAGAGGGCTAGCATCGCACCGCCATGAGCGCTGGGAGAGGATTGGATATTTGTCCCGATTGAGTGGCGTCATACGGCCACTGAGCTTCGTCCAGAGTGAGCCTACCTGGCAGATACACCATAGAAGAGAGAGAGGCGCCCTTAGGTGCAAGCAATGCTTACGCCCGAGTAATCTCTGTGTTAGTCGCCCAAACTGCTCGTCGGTATAGGTTGCCCCGTCGGAGATGATGTAGCGGTTGTTTCTCGCTTTCGGTTCGGCAAGCAGGAATAGTGCTGCCCGAGCGACATCTTCGCCGTAGACGAAAGTCAAGACCTGTGGCTGTAGGCCGCTCATAAAGTTGAGCCCGCCTGCGATCGACTTAATCGCTAGCAGGTAGTCTTGATCGCCCGGGCCATATACTCCCGTAGGGAGAAGAATCGTATAGGCAAGACCGCTGTGCTCTACATACTGCTCGGCGAGCATCTTGCTGCGGCCGTACGCCGTATTGGGGCGTTGAGGATCGGCTGAGCGAATGGGCTCACTTCCCGAGGGAATACCGTAGCTACTAAGGCTACTCATCAGCACAAACCGCTCGGGCGGATTAGCCAGAGAGGCCAATGCTGAGCACAATCGCCTCGTGTGCTCGGCATTGACCTCGTCAAACTCCTTGCGGTCTTTGGCCTTAGTGATGCCAGCGTTATGCACGACGTAGTGCCACGGGCACTCGCCAGCTGTCGGCACAGTCTGCATGGCTCGGCGCATCTGCTCTTCGCTCCGATAATCTAAACCTATAATCTTCGCCCCCAGTGCCTCGGCTTTCTGCCTATCACTCTCGGGGCGTAGGGCTATCCAGACCTCTAGGCCAGCGGCTTGAGCTTGGCGAACCAAGTGGCCACCGATAAATCCCGTAGCTCCTGTGATGAGTATGCGCTTCATACGAGGGGCTAGAAGATCGAGAAGTGTACGTATCTCTTGGGGTTCGCTTTGAGGTCCTTCATCAGCTCGTCTGCGCTGTTGGCTAGACTATCTAGGCGATTGTAGAGGCGAGCATCGTTGATGAGTAGGCCTGCGGTGCTATTGGGGTTACGTAGTTGCTCGCTAAGGATGCGCAGGTTGCTTGTCATCGTATTGACATTGTGGATCACGGAGTCGATTTTGAATTGCTCTGCGTTGCGCCCAATCTTTACCATGCTCTCACTAGCGGTAAGCACATTGCCCATGATTTGAGGCATCTGATTCATAGACTTGCTCAGCTGGTTTACCACAGACTGCATCTCTGTGGTGGCGCCATGCAGCCCAGAGAGGGTTGCGTCGATTCCCTTGTTGCCGAGGATCTCATTGAGGCGCTCCAGTGTCGCCATTAGATGTGGAATGACGTCCTCCATGGCGGGGACGAGCTTCTCTGTGGCTACATCGATTAGGTCGGCTGGTGCCTCCACACTTGGGATAGTGTCTAAGTCTGTGAAGTAGCCCGGCTGTGGCTCTGGAGTCTCGATCGTCAGGACAGAGCCCGTGAGCATATTCTTCTTGATGTTGAGCTTACTGCCTCTCGGGATTTGCACACTTGGGTCAAGAGCTAGGGTAAGGGTGGCTCCATATCCCTTGCCGGGTGTATAGATGAAGTCCACTTTGCGCACAGCTCCTACCTTGTAGCCACTGATCATCACTGGGGTAGCATTGGCTACACCGTTGAGGTTGTCGAATTTGGTGTAGAATATAGACTCCTTCTTAAACAAGTCAATGCCTTTGAGGAAGTTGAGACCTACGTACCCTAGGGTTAGAGCCATGAGGGTTATTAGCCCTATCTTGACTTCTTTTCTGATTTTCATTGCTCCTATTGATGTATAGTTAATCTTCTGTTGATTACTGGACACGTCCGATGCGCTTGCCCGATCTGTACTCCACGATGAAGCAGTCTTTGTACTGCTTGGCGATCTGCTTGCGTAGTTTACGAGCCTCGGCGAGGCTCTCGGTATCGCCACAGGTGTAGAGATATCGCTCGCCGTCCTTGATGCGTCTGATTGGTTTGCCTAGCTTGGCAAAGCGCTTGTCCTTGGTGTCTATCGCCTTGGATAGAGCCATAAACTGAATGCGGTAGCTTCGCCCCTCGGGGCTTGTGCTGTTCGGTTGTTCTACCCGAGTTGCCTCGTGGTGAGGCTCCTTGGGCTCGGTGGGCTCTGAGCTATCTGCCATAGAGTCGTCAGTATCGGTAGAGTCTGCAGAGCCCTCGCTCTTACTCTCCTCTGAGCGATTGCTCTCTTTGGGGGTAGCTGTCTGCCGCTTGTAGTATTGGCTGAAAGCCTTAGATAGAGCCCGTGCGATCTCTCGATGCCCCTCGGGACTCTTGAGGTAGCTCTGGTCGGAGTTGTTGGAGATAAACCCTATCTCAGTCAGTACGCTAGGCATAGCACTCTGGCTGAGCACCCACAGAGCAGCTTGGCGCACGCCACGGCTGGGTTTACCCAAACGGCTATACTGCCGCTCTACGAGGTTGGCAAACTCAATGCTACTGTTGATGTAGGCGTCCTGCATCAGATCGAACATGATGTAGCTCTCGGTGGATTTGGGGTTGAAGCCTCGATACGTTGTCTTATAGTCGTCCTCAAGCAGCATCACCTCATTTTCTCGCATTGCCACGGCGAGGTTGCTAGCTTGCTTATTGAGCCCCAATACATAGGTTTCTGTTCCCCTAGCCGAGGGAGAGGCGCTATTGACGTGGACACTGATGAAGAGCGAAGCCTTGTGCCGATTGGCAAAGTCGGATCGAGCTTGCAGCCCCACGAATACATCTTTGTCCCTTGTGTAGAGTACCTTGACTTTCGGGTGATTGGCCTTGATCATCTCCCCAAGTTTGAGGGCTACAGAGAGCGTTATATCTTTTTCTTTGAGCCCATTGCGTACAGCTCCGGGGTCTTTGCCTCCGTGCCCTGCGTCGATGACTACGACGAATTTGGATTGGGCTGCCGACAGCCCCCATCCGCTACCTAGGAGCAGTAGAAGCCCCCATAGCCAAACGCCCAGCAGTCTATTTTTATTTGATAGGTTGATTTGATACACGTACTTAATCGCTTTAACGCACAAAGTTAGCAAATTTAATGTTCCAATCGAGCATATTAGCCACTGTGAGCCAAGCGTGCAGATTGTCCTCCTCCTAGTGGCTAGAGAAGTATCGTCATCATGATAGATTCATAGGCACCAAGGCGGTGCAGCGAGAGTTTTATTTCGCTGTACCGCCTTGGTGTCTTCCTTTGCAAAAGCTCTAGAGCTGATACATCTCTGCGTAGTAGCGCTGGTAGTCGCCGGTGGTAATCTGGTCAATCCACTCTTGATTGTCGAGATACCAGCGTACCGTTCGCTCTATCCCCTCCTCGAACTGTAGAGAGGGCTCCCAGCCTAGTTCATCTTTGATCTTGGTAGCGTCGATCGCATAGCGCAGATCGTGACCAGCTCGGTCGGTGACATAGGTAATCAGCCCGAGTGAATGCCCCTCGGGGTTGCCTAGCAGTCTATCTACGGTCGAGATTAGTACGTGGATAAGGTCGATATTGCGCCACTCGTTGAAGCCTCCAATGTTGTAGGTCTGTAGGTTTGCCCCTTGATGAAAAACGACATCTAGTGCTCGGGCGTGATCCTCGACGTATAGCCAGTCGCGGACATTCTCGCCACGTCCGTAGACTGGTAGGGGCTTGCCTTGGCGAATGTTGTTGATGAATAGCGGAATAAGCTTCTCGGGGAACTGATACGAGCCATAGTTGTTGGAGCAGTTGGTCACCACAACTGGCAGACCGTACGTATCTCCAAAGGCACGGACGAAGTGGTCGCTACTCGCCTTGCTCGCGGAGTATGGGCTATGCGGGTCGTATCTGGTAGCCTCGGTGAAGAAGCCACCGCCTAGCTCTAGAGAGCCATAGACCTCATCTGTCGAGACGTGGTGGAAACGCTTGCCCTCGTAGCCCGAGGGTAGAGAGGACCAATAGGTCTTGGCTGCTTGTAGCAGTGTGAGCGTACCCATGACGTTCGTTCGTGCAAAGGCTAGCGGATCCTTGATGCTCCTGTCTACATGACTCTCGGCGGCTAGATGAATGATACCATCGATGCAATGCTCCTCTAGGAGATGAGCCACACGCTCTAGGTCGCAGATATCTCCGAGCTCGAAGCGATAGTTTGTAGCAGCCTCTACATCTTTGAGATTGGCGAGGTTGCCTGCATAGGTTAGCTTGTCGAGGTTGATGATTAGGTAGTCGGGATATTTATTGACCAGTAGGCGGACAAGGTGCGAGCCAATGAAGCCTGCCCCTCCCGTTACCAATATGTGACGCTTATAATCCATACGGTGTTCTTGTCTTGTGCTCTAGTTTTGTGCCCTAAGGCTATTATTTGCTCTGCCTAGGAGCCTCGGCATCGGCTATCTTGGTCAGGTATTGCCCATACTGGTTTTTGGCCATGGGCTCCGCTAGCTTGAGGAGTTGCTCCCGATCTATCCAGCCTCTGCGGTAGGCAATCTCTTCGAGGCAGGCTACCTTGAGCCCTTGTCGCTTCTCGATAGCCTCGATGAAGGTTGTAGCCTCCATCAGCGAGTCGTGCGTCCCAGTATCGAGCCAAGCAAAGCCACGGCCTAGGGTCTGCACTTGTAGTTCATTGTCTTGGAGAAAGGTTTGATTGACTGATGTAATCTCTAGCTCACCTCGTGCCGAGGGTTTGACGTCCTTGGCTACCTCTAGCACCTTGTTGGGGTAGAAGTATAGCCCCACGACTGCGTAGTTGGATTTCGGTTGCTGGGGTTTTTCCTCAATGGAGAGGCAGCGTCCCTGCTCATCAAACTCCGCCACACCATATCTCTCGGGGTCATTGACCCAGTAACCAAATACCGTAGCCATTTGCTCCTGCTCGGCTTGGCGTACAGACTCCTTGAGCATAGCCGAGAAGCCCGTGCCGTAGAAGATGTTATCTCCCAGCACGAGGCAGACACTGTCGTCGCCAACGAAGTCGCTCCCGATCAAGAAGGCCTGTGCTAGCCCATCTGGCGAAGGCTGCTCCCTGTACTCGAAGTGTACGCCTAGAGCTGATCCGTCACCCAGTAACTGTCGGAAACAAGGTAAGTCGTGAGGGGTAGATATGATGAGAATCTCTCTGATGCCTGCGAGCATCAGTACCGAGATGGGGTAGTAAATCATCGGTTTGTCGTAAACAGGTAGTAGCTGCTTACTGATCCCTTTAGTAATAGGGTATAGGCGTGTCCCCGATCCGCCGGCCAATACGATTCCTTTCATTAGAATGTATGTGATATAACAAAGTCTACGAAGCAAAAGTAATAAAAGGGGCTAATACAAAAAAGACGGGTATTCCTCGTACAGAAATACCCGCTTCTCTTCGTAGTTTGGCGCTTTCTCTTGGGCTCGAACCAAGGACCCTCTGATTAACAGTCAGATGCTCTAACCGACTGAGCTAAGAAAGCGTGTTGAATTGCTCAAAATCGCTCGCAAAGGTAAGTGTTTTTTGAAAATACACAAGAGTCTAGTGCCTCACAGCTACCCACCAAATAAAAAGAATCTGCTAGTATGGTGCATACGCTACATGGGTGGTGCTACGTTAGTAAGTAGACAGGATATTATCTTTTGTGTTAAGAAATGCAAATGGATTAAAGGTGATTTGAGAGAGGTCGCCTCGTATAGGTCGATAGATTGCTGGGAAGATTTTCTTGGATTGTAGGACTAAGCTAGAGCGATGTGTCCACCGATTCGCCAAGATTGATGGGACGAAACTCCCGATGAATAGGGCGTACAGGGGCCTTCGTTTTATGAGATCTGGATTAAGGTGTTGTTGTCTAGTGTTTTGTGAGGACTCTCTTGGTTGAGCGATCTCTTTGCCGATGGAGTCTGTCAGCCTAGATCTATCAGCGCCTCGTGTAGCGCCTCCTAGGGGGTAAATATTGAGTTTGCTCTCTGAGTCTAGGGGTGCTTGAGGTTGTCCCATCAACAATCTGAAAAGTGAGTGAAAATATAAATCTCGCCCTACAAGTGAGCCAGTGATGAACCGTCGCAGCGAGCTGTGGCTATGGGACGCTATGCCAGGGCAACCGCATCAAATTTTGGCTATACACTTAACATATTGATTATCAACATCAGCTTTGAACTTAACTGCTCTCAATCTCTGTTGTAAGAAAAAAATGGATATTGATAATCAGTAGCTTATATTTTGATGCGGTTGCCCTGGACGCTATGCTTGCTTTGGTGCGCAAGTGGTAGATTTTTCGTAACTTTGCACCCTAATTGTAGGTTTGGCTATCTCTGCTCGTGCGTATCGCTTGGGCGGTCACAGAGGAGAGAAGCAGGATAAGAAAAGAACAAAGTATAATGAAGTCTAAACGAGTATTGTATATATCGCAGGAGATTTTTCCATATCTACCCGAGACAGAGATCTCGAAGCTGTCGAGAAATCTGCCGCAGTTCATTCAGGAGCGGAAAAATGAGGTAAGGCTCTTCATGCCTCGATATGGATTGATCAACGAGCGCCGTAATCAGCTCCACGAGGTGATCCGCCTCTCGGGGATCAATATGATCATTAATAACAATGATCACCCTCTGATCATCAAGGTGGCCTCTATCCCCTCTGCACGTATGCAGGTGTACTTCATCGACAATGATGACTTCTTCAAGCGCAAATCTCTCTATGGACCCGACAATAAGGGAGCCAATGACAACGATGAGCGCTCCATATTCTTCGTGCGTGGAGCACTCGAGACAGTCAAGAAGCTGCGTTGGATCCCAGACCTCATTCACTGCCATGGCTGGTTTACTGCCCTCGCTATGATCTACCTCAAGAAGGTCTACCACGATGATCCATGCCTGAAGAAGGCCAAGTTCATCTTCACTATTTACAATGACGAGGAGCAGTGTGTTATGCCTGAGGAGCTGTTTGAGAAGCTGAAGTTCGACAACATCAAAACCCCATCGGTGGCGATGATGGAGGGTAAGACTGACTATAAGGCTCTCATGCGCCTAGCTATTCATCATGCTCATGGTGTCGTACAGGGTAGTGAGCATATTGATCCTGAGCTGATGGCCTATATTGAGAAGACCAATACACCCTTCCTTCCCTACCAAGGCACAGAGGACTATGCTGATGCCTACAATGAATTTTATGACAAGATCGTATGAAGTCGCTCGTAAGCCAACTAGGAGCCCTCTTGCTGGGGTGCCTAGTTTTGGGGGCATGTGACCAAGAGGATAAGCTCTCCCGCATAGGAGAGTCTATCCAGTCGCCCAGAGATAAAGTAGATAGTGAGCTACATAGGCTCCAGTTCGAGGCTAGCAGCGTTAAGGCGGAGTCGGTCTACTCCTCCGGTAGTACCACTAGTCTTCTTGGAGAGATCTCCGACCCTCTGTACGGGGACTTCCATGGAGAGTTTGTCGCCCGCCTGCGTACGGCGCCGAGGTTTAAGTTCGCCCGTGAGCCACTAGGAGGTAAGATTGACTCGGTTAAGCTGATGCTCGGCTACGAACGATCTATCGGGGACGTTAATTCGGAGATGAAGCTCTCGATCTACGAGGTCAAAGGGCTGGGTACTATGGCCTACTCTACCACCCCAGAGGCGCTAGAGCAGTATCGCAAGCCAGAGAACCTAATCGGGGAGAAGCACCTCAACATCAGTAGCAATAGCTTCTGGCGCCACTACTCGGCCCGTGACTCTGTGCTGACCATAGCCCTCCCTATTGATACTAAGGTTGGGCAGCGCATCTATGACCTATCCAAGGAGAAGCCTTATCTATTCGACACTCAAGAGAGCTTCGACAAAGATGTGCTAGGTTCTCTGCTGGTCACCCCAACTACGGGGCGTGGCAATGTGCTGCAGGTGGTGAGCACGGCCTTGGTGATTTACTACACCTACACTCCCGACAAGGCAGAGAGAGAGAAAGCTAAGGGGGATAAAGCGAAAAAACCAGTCGCTACTGAGGCTTTTATTAGTACCAAGCTGACGGGGCATATCAATGCTTTGAGCAATCCGTACTCCGATGTGCTTCTAGTCCCTAGCGATGAATACTTCTATATCAAGCAGCCTGCAGGGGTGATTGGAGCCATAGAGCTCAAAAAAGAGCAGATGGCTCGTTTACTCAAAGGCAAAGCCAAGATCAACATTGGCTCCGATTGGTCTTTGGCCGATGCCCAGATGCAGATTGATGTAAAGAACCCCAAAGATCTTCTGCTCAATCCGCCTTCCTATATGCTGCTCATACCTAAGGATTCGGTAACCTCCTTTTTTGCCAAAGGGTTGACTGAGCGCAGTAGAGCAGCCACGAGCTATCTATCCTCTCGGTATAGCGTTTCTGCACGTTTCTATAACTTCTCCAACATAGCTCGTCTTGTGACAGAGCACCTCAAGCACCATGCACGCTATAGCAGGGAGGCTGGTTGGAGTGTCGATCGAGATTTGGAGTTGCGCCTTGTGCCAGTGGATAGAGAGATAACACGCAATGGGGAACATGTGCAGACCATAGGACTCAATGAGTTCTTGTTCCCTAGCTTTGTGCGCATGGACAAGCGACCAGAGAAGCTCCAACTAGAGGTTGTATCCTCTCAGTTTAGTCAGTAGATCATCATTTGTGTCTAAGGCTATCAACAGAGTTTGCTTATACTCTGTCGATAGCCTTAGTTTCATTGTAGAACTATATTATTGATATCATAGACAAATGCAAAAAGCCAACTTGAAACTAAGATTGACGGTGATGAACTTCTTGCAGTTCGCCGTCTGGGGGAGTTACCTAATTTCTTTGGGAGGATATATGATGGGTACGCTCGGCTACTCGGGCCTGCAGGTAGGAGCCATCTATGGTACTATGGGTGTTGCTTCCTTGTTTATGCCGGGGGTAATCGGGATTATAGCCGATAAGTATGTCAATGCCGAGCGGCTGCTAGCTATCTGCCATCTGCTTAGTGCTGCGTTCCTGATCGGGGTGTCGCAGAACGCAGACTATGCACTGGCCTATCCGCTCTTCTTGCTAGTCAATATCTTCTATATGCCTACGATTGCTCTGACCAATACCATATCCTACAGCTTGATGTCGCGCAATAATATGGATATTGCGGCGACCTTCCCCTCCATTCGTGTTTGGGGGACGGTCGGTTTCATCGCAGCGATGTGGCTCGTGGGGCTCTGTGGCTGGGCTCAGTCTGCCATGCAGCTGTATGTGTCTGCTGGGCTAGGGGTTGCGTTGGCTGTGTTTGCTCTTACGCTGCCTCCATCTCCGCCAAACAAGCAGGTAGGGCCAGAGAGGAGTTTAGCCTCGGTTCTTGGGCTAGATGCACTAGTGCTTTTCAAGAACTACAATATGTCTGTGTTCTTCATCTTCTCGATGCTTCTAGGGGCAGCGTTGCAGGTTACCAATACATTTGGCACACCGTTTCTAGATAGTTTCAAGCCGGACTATGCCGATAGTATTGCCGTCAAATACCCCACTATCCTGCTTTCGCTCTCTCAGATCTCAGAAACTCTGTTTATTCTCTCTATTCCTTTCTTCCTTCGCCGCTTCGGCATCAAGTCGGTTATGCTTATGAGTATGCTCGCTTGGGTACTTCGCTTTGGGCTGTTTGGTATTGGCAATCCCGGAGATGGATTTGTTTTCCTTATCCTCTCTATGATTGTTTATGGTATGGCGTTCGATTTTTTCAACGTTTCGGGCTCTATGTTTGTTGATAAGGAGGTAGATCCTAGCATGCGAGGCTCTGCTCAGGGACTATTTATGATGATGACCAATGGCGTAGGGGCTATTCTGGGAGGATTTGGCAGTGGATATATCGTAGATCTATACAAGAATGCCGAAACGCAAGCCGTAGACTGGTCGCCCGTCTGGTTTATCTTCGCAGGCTATGCTCTAGTTATTGCAATTCTTTTCGCAATTCTTTTCCGCTATAGAGGTGACGTTGCTACTAAGCAGTTGTAAGGCGTTCCTTGGGGGTATCCTTTGTTTGTGTCTGTTTTGTGTTGATGATCAGGTTGTATTAGCCCGGAGAAACCTAATTATTGTATAAATATGTTTACATTTTTGCTTCATAAGCAAAAAAAAAGTAACTTTGCACAATAATACATAGTCTAGTATCTTCTTTTGTTGGGGAAATGTAAGACATTAGGGTGTGTGTGAAAGAAGAATATTTGGATAAAATATATTGAAGAAGAAATGTTTAAGAAAAGTGTGTTTGTGCTTGCAGCTCTCGCTGCGACACAGTTTGCAAATGCTCAAGGAGAGTCGTTTGCCAAGATGTCAGCTGACTCAGTGACCATCACTGAGGTGAGAAATGCAGACAAGTTTAAGGTTGAAACCAATCGCTTCTGGTCTAATTGGTTCATCGGAGCTGGCGTTGGTGGTCAGATGCTATTCTCAGACCACAATAAGCAGATGAAGTTTGTAGACCGTGTTACTCCAAACTTCGAGGTTTACGTAGGTAAGTGGTTTACTCCCGGTCTTGGCGTTCGCCTAGGTATCAATGGCTACGAGAGTCATGGTGTGGCTGGCTGGACGGGTCACAAAGCTGGCTCACAGTCTGCGCTAGACTACTACAGAGGCTTCCTGACCAAGGAGGTTTATGGCAAGGAGCCCGGAGGTGGCTACGATCTATATAAGACGAAGATCGAATACCTCCATGGTCATCTAGACGTGATGCTCAACCTCTCTCAGATGCTTTTCGGGTATAACCAGAATCGCTTTTACTCTTTCATCCCTTATGTAGGGGTGGGGTGGATCAGTACACTCAACAAGGCTTCGAACCCTGCTGAGTATGTTCATGGATACCGTAACGATGGTTACTCCAATGAGGTAACTGCCAATGTAGGTCTTAACAACCGCTTCCGTCTAAGCTCTGCGCTCGACCTGAACCTCGATATTCGTGGTGCTTACATCAACGACCGCTTCGACCAGCAGGTTGGCGGACGCTGGGGCGAAGGTCTGCTAACGGCTACTCTCGGTCTGTCTTACAACCTAGGTAAGAGAGGTTGGGATCGCAGCACGACTACCATCACACGTGTCAATGAAAATGTCCTAGCAGATCTTAGAAATCGTGTAGGTCAGCTACAGCTTACCAACGATGATCTACGCCGTCAGCTGGAGCAAGCACTCAACAGAGAGGTTACTCCTCAGAACGTGTGTGGTATGCCTCTGCTTGTTACCTTCCCTATCGACCGTTGGACAATCAGCAACAGAGATCGTGTGAACCTAGGTTTCCTAGCTGCTGAGCTCAAGGCTAACCCCAATATGACTTATGTCGTTACAGGGTACGCAGACGAAGGTACTGGTAGCAAGAAACGCAATGTGTTCCTTGCGCAGAAGCGTGCAGAAGTTATCTATGACTGCCTAGTGAAGGAGTTTGGAGTATCTGAGAACCAGCTTCGTAAGGACAGCAAGGGTGGTGTAGCTAATATGTACTACAATGACCCACGTTGCAGCCGCGCCGTTCTTCTCAAGATTGCTGAGTAAGTATACTCGCAGGAGTATTCTGACTACACGACAGTCTTACTGAAAATATAAACTGAGACTAATCTACAGGGCAACTTGTAGATTAGTCTCTTTTGCCATTCGATAAGTTTATGCTACCACGTATCCCTATTATCGTTGCCTTCACGCCCAACTATTTATTGCCTGCTGCTGTGATGCTCGCCTCTACCCTAGAGGCATCTCAAGCAGAGGCCAGATATGAGGTTATCTGTTTGATTAGTGAACCCCTTAGTCCCGAGGATATGATGAGGTTAGAGGCTATTGATGGGGGGAGTGGTAGGCTGAGCTTTAGGACCCTAGAACTTACCGAACAGCTCTCGGGCGTGTATGTAGATCCTAAGTACACTGCTGCGGCAAACTATCGGCTAGTTGTGGCGGATCTTCTCCCCGAGTATGATCGAGCCATTTATTTGGACTGTGATATCATCGTGCGCCAAGACTTGGCCGAGCTCTATCAGACCCTAGACCTAGGCGAGAATTATCTAGCTGGTATTGCAGAGGCTTCTACTCCTTGGCAAATATCTAGAATGCCCCAAGGCTGCGAGGCTGGCCAGTATATCAATTCAGGTTTTTTGGTCATGAACTTGGAGTTGTTTCGCCGAGATCGTATTGCCGATAGGCTTGTAGAGGCATTGAGGGTTCCTTACTTGGAGTTCCCTGATCAAGATGCCCTAAATATCGTTTGCAAAGGGAGGGTCCACTATCTTGCCCCTCGGTACAATGGCATTCGTACGTTTGTACTGCCTACGTATAAAGAAATCTTCTTGCGCTACTACACAGAGCACGACTGGGCAGAAGTTGCTAGGAGAGGTACGATACACTATACCGGAGAGAAACCGTGGAGGGCCTATACTCTCTTTTTTGAGCTATGGTGGCAGCAGTATTGGAGGTTGCCAGAGCAGGTGAAAAGAGGGATAGAAGTTAATCGCCGCCTTGAGCGTATGGCAAGGCTCTTTTCCCTCCCTCTAGTACGTCCGATAGCCAATACGATACTTAACTTTAAAAGAGTTTTGAAGCGATGAAGCATGCTTACCTGATCTTAGCCCACCATGAATTTGAGCTACTACAATTGTTGGTTAGTTCTCTAGATGACGAGCGCAATGATATTTATGTGCATTTCGATCGTAAGGTCACCTCTCCCCCCAAGCTAGAGGTTGAGAACGCAACGCTGACAATTCTAGAGTGTCGCATTGATGTGCGTTGGGGTGACCTCTCTGTCGTCGAGGCAGAGTTTGCTCTTTTTGAGGCAGCAGTATCTTCTAGCCAAACGTATAGCTATTGTCATCTTCTCTCGGGGGTTGATTTGCCACTCAAGAGTCAAGACTACATTCATGCTTTCTTTGATCAGCATGTAGGCAAAGAGTTTGTTGGCTACTATCATGGAGCCGACGGAGAGGCTTCGATAGACCGTAAGGTACGTCGTTGGCACTATTTCCCGAGGTCTTTCAAAGGATCAGGCCTGCTATATCAAATCAAAAGGGTACTGCGCTTCATAGCCCTGAGGTTTCAGATAGCCCTAGGTATTAGGAAGCACCATGATATGGAATTTAAAAAAGGCACTCAGTGGGTAAGTATTACACTCCCTTTTGCGCAATACCTTGTAGAGCGTAGAGAGGAAATCCTGAGCCTATACCGATATAGCTTCTGCGCTGACGAAATCTTTGTACAGACGGCTTTGTGGCATTCTCCCTATCGACAAAATATTTATGATCAGCAGGACGAGGCAAGAGGCTGTATGCGCTATATTGGCTGGGAGGCCAACGTGCTACGAGATTTTAGTCCTAGGGATTTACCACGCCTACAAGCTTCGGACGCCCTTTGGGCTCGCAAGTTCAATGGGCAGAATATGGAGTTTCTCCGGCAAGTGATACTATTTAATAGGTACTAGGCTATGGATAATTTGCAGGAGATTGAATCAAGGCTTTTTACGGCTATACGTTTCCCTTTGATTGTATTGGTCGTTTTCATACATGTGCTACCATTCTCTGTGGCCCCTATGGACTCAGCACTGTCGTTGGACGAGAATATCTATAGAGGTGTCTCGGAGGCTATATCTCATGCTTGGGGTAATGTTGCTGTGCCTTGCTTCTTCTTGCTATCTGGGTATTACTTTTTTCAGGGAGTCAAGAGCTGGTCTTCGCAAGTCTATTATGGTCTTCTAGGTAAGAGGTTGAGAACTCTTCTTATCCCATATTTATTATGGAATCTGCTTTTGGTGTTTTTGATGGCTATCAAGGGCTATGGTTCTCAGCTACTGGATCTCTCTTTTGGCATAGCGGAGCTAGAAGCCTTCAAGAGGAATACTATCTCGGACTTTATGCTTATGCCTGTAGACTTTCCTCTTTGGTACATGAGAGACTTGATGTATGTTAGTTTACTCAGCCCAGTACTTTACTACCTTATCAAAAGGCTCCCTTTTTTAGGTCTTTGTATATTCATTCTATCTCAGATTATAGTTCCTAATCTTTGGGCTTATCTTATGCCTACGACAGCTTTCTCGTATTTTGGTTTGGGTGCATGGTTTGCACTGAATGAGCAGAGTTTGTTGGCTTTCATCAGAAACTTCCGTTGGATTTTTATTGCCTCGTACTCCATACTTCCTGTCCTCCTTTGGATTGGAGAGCCGGTAGCCCCTATCTTGGGAATAGCCTTCTATCCCATATCTGGAGGGTTAGTTATGTTTGGCACGTTTGGCATTATTGCATTGCTTGACTGGATCTTCTTGTATGCTCCTAGGTTGATGACTTATTGCACGAGAATGTCGTCCGCCGTCTTCTTTATTTATGCATCTCATCTCGTATATTTAGAAAACTGGATTAAGGGGGCGTTCTCGAAAAGTTTATTCTATGACAATGGATATGGTAAGCTTGTTGCGTACTTCTTGATACCGCTTCTGACGATAATTGCATGTTTGTTGGTCTATCGACTTATGAAGCGCTACATCCCTCGTACTTTGAATATACTCACAGGAAGTAGAAGCTAATAATAAATAGATGTTTAAGATATGGATAGACCATTGGTTTCTATTATAACACCGATGTATAAGGTAGAGCAGGTGCTACCCAGTTGTTTGGATTGCATGCTCTCCCAGACATATTCTCCTTTGGAGGTCATTTTCGTCGATGACTGTAGCCCAGACCGTTCCTCATCGCTTGTTGAAGAGTACGCACACAGGTTAGAGGAGAGAGGCCATTTGATCAAGCTAGTCAAGCACCAACTTAATCAAGGGGTTGCATCGGCCCGGAATACGGGGCTAGAACAAGCTACGGGAGAGTATATTTACTACTTTGATGCAGATGATTATTTGGAACCCAATGGTATTGAGCTAATGGTTGCCCGAGCCGAGAGTTCGGATGCTGATATCGTAGGCTGCAACTGGCAGCTCAGTTACGAAGGGACGAAGCGAAAGATGTTTCAGCCCAAGGTATTAAGCGGAGTAGGGGCTTTTACGAAGATGTGTGAGGGAGTTCTTAAATGGAACCTGTGGCTTTTTCTTGTTAGACGCTCCTTGTACGAGCAGGGGGAAATGTTAAGATTTACTCCTCAGGAAAATATGGGAGAAGATATGATGATCATGGGGAAGCTATTCTTACGTGCGGAGAGGGTAGAAATGATAGATGAACATCTATATCACTACACCAAAACCAATTCGGGGTCGCTTACAGCTAACTATACGGATGCCCATTGGGCTCAGGTAGATGCTAATCTTAGGTCATTGTCGAGGTGTGTAGATCGTTGCGGAACCGAAAGTCAGAAGAAAGAAATTGAGTATTTGAAACTCAATCTCAAGTTGCCCCTGCTCATTTCCCCTTGTAGGGCGGACTACCAACGATGGGCAGACTGGTTCCCGGAAGCCAATACATATATTATGCAGAATAGGACACTACCATTGCGTACGCGACTAGTACAATTGGCTGCCAAGCATAAGCTTTGGGGGCTAGTGTGGCTTTATTATCATTTGATTATGCGATTTCTTTACAGCTTATTGTACAAGTAAAAGTAGATTTTATGTTGAAAGTATTACAGACATTATTGGTCGGTATTATAGTAGATTTTTACTGGTTCCCAGTTGCTCCTACTTTTGCGTTATTTGTCAATTCAAAAATGATAATGGCTGTTGTTGGAGTATTGATTTTGTCTTTACAGGTTTTACGCAAACGTAATTATAGTACCCCGAAGTCTTTATTTGGGGCTACCTTCTTTGCTCTGGCTTATTCAGCGTGTAACCTCGTGGCGGTAGAACTCAACGATACTTTCGATTTTAGTTACGCTAGCTATATCACTACGTTTTTTGTTTGGTTGTTTGCAGCTTATACTGCTATTGAAGCCATTCGTTGGAGGCATCAAAAGGTAACTATATCGTTACTCACGCTATACTTATCAGTGGTTTGCTCCCTCCAATGTATCATTGCTATTATTATAGATAAGTTCGAGGCTGCTAAGACTGTTGTTAATTCGATTTTTTACATATCAGAGGAGTTTTTTGAGGAGATTGACAGACTTTATGGTATTGGTGCGGCTCTTGACCCTGCAGGGACGCGCTTTGCAATTGTACTGATAATGATTGCTTTTGTCCTGAGCCTTGATGAGAAAGTTAAGAAAGAAGCAAGGAGTACGCTCGTGTTATTGATATCTTTTATCATCATATCCGTTATTGGCAATATGATTTCTCGTACTACTTCTTCGGGAATGATTCTAGGGTTACTCGTGATGCTGCTCAATACAGGCTTGTATCGAATGACTATTAGTGCAGATAGTTTGCGAATGTTTAAGATCTTTGCTCCTATTATGATCTTGGGCATAACAGCGACTGTTATTCTATACAATACGGATAGCTATACTCGATCGTTGCTTCGATACGGATTTGAAGGCTTTTTTAATTGGGTCGAAACGGGAGTTTGGACGACTGGATCTACACAGACCCTTGCCACGATGTGGAGATGGCCGGAGACCACAAAAGGCTGGATCATAGGTACGGGACGATATGGGTTGTTTGATTTTGGTACCGACATTGGGTATTGCCGTCTTATTCTGTATTCTGGA
Source organism: Porphyromonas sp. COT-290 OH860 (assembly GCF_000768935.1). Classification (NCBI taxonomy): domain Bacteria; kingdom Pseudomonadati; phylum Bacteroidota; class Bacteroidia; order Bacteroidales; family Porphyromonadaceae; genus Porphyromonas; species Porphyromonas sp. COT-290 OH860. The sequence continues at coordinate 27,872 of NZ_JRAR01000024.1, forward strand.
CTTGTGGGCTTCTCTGTTTTTGCTCTTTTGTTTGTCTATAATGCCTACGTGTTTATCACGAAATACCGTCGATATAGGTACATGTTCTTAGTATTACTAGGGATGTCCTTTATCATTTGGTACAAAGCTTCAACAGATTTATTCATGATTTATGCTCTTCTCTATTGTTTCGATGATGAAGAAGAGATGGGATATGCACCTAAATTTTCACTTTGATGAAGATCGTTTATTGTATTCCTGCGATGGCCAATTCTGGAGGAATGGAGCGTGTGCTCTCTTGTAAGGCTAATTATTTAGTTAGCCTAGGGTATGAGGTGCACATCATAACCTCCGATCAAATGGGTAGATCTGTGTTTTTCCCGCTGGATCCTCGGATCCAGTTGCACGATTTAGGGATAAATCACGAGGTAACTAATGGTTCCCTATGGCAGAAGATCTTACAGTTTCCACTGAAGCGCTGGCGGCATGAGAAGGCCCTCAGAGCTTTATTGTTCAAGTTACGGGCTGATGTGGTCATCTCTATGTTCGGATTGGAATCCTCCTTCCTGCCACGGATTGAAGATGGTAGCCGCAAGATACTAGAGTATCATTTCTCCAAGCTGAAGCGCCTGCAGTACAATCGTAAAGGTTTCTGGCGTAAGCTTGATCTCTGGTATACTAAGCAGGATGAGCAGATTGTCCTGCTCTACGACGATTTCGTCGTCTTGACTGAGGAGGATAGACAGCTTTGGGGCGATCTGCCTAATATCCACGTGATACCTAACCCTCTACCTTTTGAGAGCGACGAAGTATCTATTTGTGAGGCTAAGCGTATTATTGCTGCGGGGCGATACAACTACCAGAAGAACTTCGAAGAGTTGATCGAAATATGGGCTCAGATTGCTCCTCAGCATCCCGACTGGCGGCTAGATATCTATGGCGACGGAGAAGAACGTACGAACCTGCAGCGCCAAATAGACCAAGGGACAGTTCCTAACATCTGCCTGCAGCGACCAACCAAAGATATGCCTCAGGTTTATTTACAAAGCTCACTCTATGTGATGACTTCCCACTACGAAGGTTTGCCGATGGTTCTTTTGGAGGCACAGACGATGGGGTTGCCCATAGTCGCCTATGCCTGCCAGTGTGGCCCTCGTGATATCATCACTCATGGCGAGGACGGATATATCATAGAGCCGCATGATAAGGATTCTTTTTGCCAAGCGCTCCTGCGACTTATGAAAGACGAAGAACTGCGTAAGCGTATGGGTGTAAAGGCCAAAGTCGCTTCGAAACGATATACACTGGAGTCTGTGATGGAACAGTGGATCAAGTTGCTTACGAAGTAAGATCAATATATTATACTACTGCAATGAATAAATCCTTACTGACTTTTGTCCTTCTAGGCTGCACGACAGCCTCACTTGCCGAGAGTGTAGATAAATTGACAGAGCAAGACGGCAAGCTCAAAATATCAGGCTACATACAGGCTCAAGCTCAATGGGGTGAGCCTAAGGCCAAGCTTCGTGTGGGAGAGGCTAATAGTGGGAATGACGCCTACAATCGCTGGGGTATTAGGCGTGGCCATCTAAAGATTGAGTACAAACTGGGGCTTACTAAGTCAGTTTTTCAGCTTGATATGACGGAGAAGAAGCTAGGAATAAAGGATGCTTACTTTCAGATCGGTAGCCCTTGGAAGAAGATGAACAAGAGCTCTCTGAAGTTTGGACTCTTTAATCGTCCTTTCGGGCACGAAATCGCTTATTCATCATCCCAACGAGAATCCCCAGAGCGTTCGTTCATTTTCCCTGCTCTCTTCCCCCATGAGAGAGGTTTAGGTGCTATGCTGACACTACAGGCTTCTGACCAATTATTTCTGAATATGTTTAAGCTAGAGGCCGGTTTATTTGCTGGGAATGGGATTAATCCTGAGCGGGATAGTCGGCGTGATTTCATCGGGCACCTCACGGCGAGCGATCGTATCGGCGATTTGCTAGATTGGTCGATAGGTGCCTCCTACTACCATGGCTATGTCCTGCAAACCACTGAACATGTTTATCGTATGCAAGGGCATGGCTTCGTCCACTACGAGTCTGAGGCTTACAGAGGAGCTTTCGCCATACGCAGGTATTGGGGGCTGGACGGCCAGTTTGCTCTGAGTACACCTCTAGGCAAGACTCAGCTCAGAGCCGAGTATCTATGGGGAGATCAGCCTAGCACGCAGAAGAGCCACAAGAGCCCAGACACGTCCAAGGTCGAACAGGCTAATATGTTTATCCGTCCTATTGCCGGTGGCTATGCTATGCTTGTGCAGGAATTGGGTACTTTACCTCTATCGCTTGTGGCTAAATACGATTGGTTTGATCCCAATACCTCTGTCGCAGATGAGCAGATAGGTAATGGAGAGACGACTAGTGCAGATATCTCTCAGAGGACAGTTGGGGTGGGACTTCTGTGGCACATCAATAATTCGTTGTTGATGCAGGCTTATGCTGACTTCAATTTTAATGAAGTGTCTTCCGCCGTCAAGGGTTACGAAGCCGATCGTCGAGATGATGTGCTGACGCTTCGCTTGCAGTATAAGTTCTAACGTCTAAGGATGACGACTAATATTAAACGGGTATCAGCAATCTTACTGAATTGCTGATACCCGTTTAACGTTGAGAGTATAAGGTGCTATCCCTTCGGCACGGCTCTAAGAATCGTGATTGGGTTATGTTCATCTAGAGCAATACGCACTTCGTGATCGATTGTCCAGCCGACCGCTTTCGTGGCAGATCGGAATAGATCAAGGGTGTCGGACGATACGGAATTGAATACGATGCGTCCTTGTTCCTGCATCTTCTCTGTAAGGCGTTGCATGAAGCCAAGTAGCTTTCCCCCATGCCCGCCGATGAAGACTGCATCTGGTGCCTCCAATGTGCTAATATCAGCTTGCATAAAGTCTCCAATGTAGTACTCAATGCCGGGTGTGCCGAACCGGCGTGCATTATCTCTGATCAGCAGATCTCCTTCGGGCCGGATCTCGAAACTCGTTATTTTGAGATGAGGGAACTGTAGCTTAGCCTCCACCGATACCGATCCCGTACAGAAGCCTACGTCCCATAGCCGCTGGCAGTGGTGCAAGTCTAGCGCACTCAAGCTAAGTAGTCTGATTGGCATTTTGGTAATCATCTTGGCTCGTCCGTTGAGTAGATGAAAGTCCCCCTCAGACAAACCTAATGGAGCACAGTATTCAAGTGGTTCTGTAGCCTCTATAATTAGGCAGTTTGGCTGCTCAAAGGAGAGCTTTGCGGCTTCGTCGAGGCTGAGTGTATAGAGTTCTTGGCGTGCTCCGCCTAGGCGAACCCCTATGTGCATTCGATACTTAGTATATCCAAACTCGAGCATTCTCTGCGCAATGAGCTCGGGCGTATTCTTACGGTCAGTAAGTACGCCTAGCTTACTGGTCCGCTCGATCAGTGCACGATCGAACTCATGCCAGGGCCTCCCCGTGAGCGAGCACACTCGCATATCATGATAGGGAAGCGTTAATGCGTGGGCTAGTAGCTGGAGCGAATTGAAGTATGGGAAAGTCCGTTTTACTAAGTTGGGGAACTCTCGCATCAGTGTCGTTGTGTAACCAAAGAAGAGCGGATCTCCCGAGGCAAAGACGAAGATTGGTTCGTTTACTGCTCTGTATTGCTCGAAGACTTCCGCTAGTGGCACTGTTACATCAATCCACTTGGCTTGCTCGGGTAGTAAGTGTCCTACCAGCTCTCGGTGACGTTTCCCCCCACTAAATACACGATGTTCCTTGATTGTTTGCTTCACTTCGTCGGCAAAGCGGGAGCCAACCTCGTCGCTCATGCCAACCACCGTGAAGCTCAGCCCCTGTCTAGACATCACGCCCGGGTCTTAGTTGCTCGGCATCGTCGAGCGTTAGTATAGAGTTCACCAGTGTAGCCGCAAGGTTGCTACCGCCCTTGCGTCCACGAACGACAATCTTAGGGGTATGGCGGAAGCTCATAGCCATGTGTTTGGACTCGCATACATTGACGAATCCCACGGGTGAGGCAATGATTCCACTTGGTTTAGCCTTGCCTTTGCGTATCAGGTCACAGAGCTCTATGAGGGCTGTAGGGGCGTTCCCAAAGGCGAATAGCGCATCGGGATGCTCCTCCACGGCTAGACGAATACCTGCTTGAGTGCGAGTGATACCATACCTTTGGGCTAGCTCTGGCACACGAGGGTCGTGTAAGTAGCACTTAGCCTCTACGCCTAACCTCTCCAGAGCCCCTTTGCGGATACCCGATACTACCATTGTTACATCTGTGATTACGGTCTTGAGTTTACCTGACACAACCGCCTCGTGTAGCCTCCGTACCGCATCTTGGTCTGTATAGAGTATATCCTCCATCTCGAAATCAGCGGTGGTGTGGATCGCATGCAGGAGTGCCCATTTGTGGTCGAGAGGGATATTGGGGCATTTGAGCTCGCCTGCGATCGTGCGGAAACTCTCGATCATGATGCTTTGGCCTAGTTTCACGTTCTCAGTTTCTTCTTCACGGTAATAACCTCTGGGGGTAATGAAGTGATTTTCCCAAGTGTAGCTCTGTGAGTTGCCGATAAGAATTACGGTAAACATGTCGATTTTCTCTGGGTCGAACTCGGTGAGCGTGGTGAGGGTTACTTGTTCCTCGGCTCGTCCTGCCTGACGCACATAACCAATAGGTGTTTCAGGTGAACGGTATTGCCCGAAGATTTCGAGCAGACGGTAGAGTTGCCAGTAGCGACCATGGCTCTTGGGGTTGTAGATAGCTGTGACGAAATCGGCGGAGGCTGCGGCAGTGATGCGCTGTTCGATGCGAGCCCAAGGGGTCATCAGATCTGAGAGACTGATGATGCAGAGGTCGTGGCCGATAGGGCAGCCGAGCAGAGAAGCGGCCTTCTGGAAAGCGCTAATGCCTGGCAGTACCTCGATTTCGATATGCTCTGCGCCTTTATCACGCTTCATCTCATAGATGAGTGGTGCCATGCCGTAGATGCCTGCATCTCCCGAGCTAATCACACAGACATCTTTCCCCTCTAGAGCGTAGCGGAAGGCTTCCTCGGCACGCTGTCGCTCTTTCTTCATACCGCTATCTATGCAGACCGTTTCGGGGCGAAGATAGGCCTCGATGAATTGGAAATAATACTTGTAGCCTACTACTACATCGGCTGTACGCACAGCCTCGAGTACAGCAGGAGTAATGTCTTCTGCCCCACCGGGGCCGAGGCCTGCTACGACAATCTTATGCTTATCCATTGATTGATGCTTGATTATATATAGGTATAATGGTTATTGAATGCCTTTTGTTGCTGGTTTGGCCATATCTTTCTTAGGGCATAGCTTCAGTGGAGAAGCCCTTGCCTAGATAGATGTCAGACGGATGGCTAGAGCTGAATATTCAATTCATAGCGACGAGCTAGGCTTAGGAGGAATGCGAAATAGAGTACTTGCTCCACGAAAACTAGGCTGTAATAGTAAGGAATGAATGTCCCGAAGTCCCAAAGCCAGAAGCCTGACACGATAACAACGAGCTCAAATAGGAGCATCAATACTTGGGCGTATAGATTGGATTTCTGACGCCCTAAAATGTCGGGAAGAACGTTGAATATCGAGTTGGCGAAGGTAAAGATAAGGCTTGGTAGCATCCACAAAATAACCTCGGCAGAGGCAAGCCAGCGATCCCCAACGAATAATACTACAAGTGGTTCGATACAGAAGGCTAGGCTTATGGCTATGACTAGACCAATAGTTAGGATCAGACCAATAGGCCTGCGGATTAACCCCCATAGCGATGCTCGCATGGATACTGTGCGGCTCATGCGCTCGAAGTAGACTTGCCCGATACTCTCCGACAGTACGAGTAGAGGTCGGCGTGCGAGCATCGTACTCATCGTTAAGATCCCCACTTCGCTGATTGAGTAGGCGAAAGGGATAAGTAGAATGAGTAGACTGGCCAGTGCTGTATTAATCAGCGTCTGAGGAGTGCTGTAGCGCAGGAAGTTGATATGTCGCTTCAGGGCGATTAGTCGGGCCTTACGGGGGGGGGCTTCGTGCCAGATGCGTTTCGCAAAACGGATAATAGGTATTAGTCCCAGTAGCGAAGCCAAGGCGGAGGAGAGTAGAAGCATCGCTGCCGATGCGTCACGCAGGCCAAAGAGCACTTTCAGTAGGTTGTTGCTCACCGTGCGTACCCCCTGTGAGATGGCTAGATGCCCGTAGCGTTTTAGGCGTAGTGTAAGCATGCTGCTTGCACTGAAGATGGCCAAGAGTAGTACATACAGAGGCATCCACCAAGTGTACCCGCCAAGAGGGTTGTAGGCAGCGAATTTGTTAGCGAGGTAGATGAAGATGAATAGGCTTACTGTGCCGACTATCGCTAGCTCAATGGAGCTGCGAAATAGCCCCCAAGCCTCCCGATCGTTTGGGACGACGACGATTGCCTGTTCATAGCGCCCCATGATGCCTATGGCGAATAGCCCACTCCATGCGAGGAAGGAGCCGAGTATCCCCATAGCCTCCTCACTGTACTGGCGTCCGATGAAGACGAGTAAGAGCAGAGCGACAATCTGCCCTAGAGCTCCTGAGGAGAATAACTTGAGGCTATCTCGGAGGATATTCTGTTTGGGTTGTGCTACCAATCTCTAAGTCCTGATATGATTTGTTGTAGGCAAAGTTAAGGACAAAAACGGCAGTGACAACTCTAGTATGATCGACACATTAACTTCGCCTCTCGCAGTCTACTGGGCTATGAGCCGTCCCACTAGCCTGCGTCCCCAATAGGCAGAGAGGAGGGAGCGTACCCCCAAGTAGAGGACGAAAGCGAGCCAGAGAGCATCTACTCCTAGTGTAGAGTGTAGTAGCCAATACGTGACGAAGAATGCGATCCATGCGATTAGCACGGCTTGGCTCATAGGCTTGCTCGTCGTAGCCCCAACGAAGATGCCGTCCCAGAGGAAAGCTCCAAATGAGGCAATAGGTACTAGTACTGCCCACAGACGGTGCTCTAGTGCATAGGCTAAGACGTCTGCCTTATCACTAAGTAGATATAGCAGAGGTTCGGCGAAGAAATAGAATACTAGAGACATCAGCGGAGCGATCCCCCAGCCGATAGCGAAGAGCGCACGCAGCATTCCCTTTAGGTCCCCCCAGCGTTTGGAACCGATATACTTGCCCGTGAGAGCCTCGCCAGCGTAGGCAAAGCCGTCCATGAAATAGGCAAATATGGTGAAGAACTGCATCAGCAGGGTATTCCCTCCTAGGGGTACAGAGCCATAGGAGCTACCTGCGTGTATGAAGTAGAGCGAGATCGACCCGAGCATGATGGTGCGTAGTAGCAGATACTTGGCGATATGCAGATAGGAGGTTAATTCGCCCAGAGAGTAGAAATCCCTCAGTTCTAGATGTAGGAAGTAGTGGCGATAGCGTAGCGCAGCGATACCGACCATTATCGCTACCGCTGTGTACTGAGCGATAACCGTTCCCCAAGCGATGCCCTCGACGCCTAACCCCCAGTATCTGACCAAGGCAAATGAGAAAGCGATGTTGAGGATGTTGCTGATGATCGTCGTGATCATCGGTACAATGGTATTCTGTATCCCCACAAACCAGCCGTTCAGGACGTATAAGAGCAGGGCTGCGGGTGCACCTAGATAAGCGACTTGCAGATAGGCGAGTATCTCGTCATTGAGGCTTGTGGAGCCATCGTTGAGCGCAAGGCCGAGCTGGCAGAGTAGAGGGCTAATAAGCATGATAAGCACGCCTCCCAATAGAGCTATTGAGCTCCCTACGCAGATCTGCCGACAGATCCGCCGCTCGTCCCCCCTACCGTAGGCCTGCGCTGTGAAGCCGGTGGTGGCCATACGCAAGAAACCCCATAGCCAAAAAGAGAAGGTGGCGACCATGGTGGCTAGAGCTACTGCTCCGATTGACTCAAGTGTGGGCATACGCCCAGCGATGGCCGTATCGGCTAGTGACAGTAGCGGAACGCTGATGTTGGAGATGATATTGGGTATAGCGAGCGATAGGATGCCTGCATACATCGATCGCCTAGCACCACTCGACTTTGTTGCTGACATTAGCTTTTGAGTAGCGTGTTTACAAGCTGATATTTACCAAATCGTTTGGTAACGATGCCCTCATCGATTAGCTCCGATAGGACACGCCCGAGCGACGGACGAGCCACACCCAGTAGCATCGCCATCTCCTCTTGGGTGCCGATCTGCCCGTGTGCACGCAGGTGTCCGATCAGCCGCTCCCTGAGGTTCTGTAGACTCAATAAGCTGATCTTCTGGCTTAGAAAGGCACTCCGATCGGAAATCTCACGCATAAAGGCACGCATTACACTCGGGTAGCGCTTCATTACATCGAGGAAGTACTCTCTATCGAGGAATAAGATCTCGCTCTCTGTCATCGTTTCGACCCCAACGGGGAAGGTGTTCTGGGTGCTGTATATGAAGGCTGGAGCAAGGAGTTGGGGTGCTTCGAGTAGGTCTATCGTAAGGCGCTTCTGATCTTCTCCGATCATTTGGGCGCGCACACGCCCCTGCGTGAGGATCATCAGAGCACGTACACGCTCTCCTTGGCGTGCTACGATCTCACCCATGCGATAAGACGATACACGACTTGGCGACTCTTGAATAAGCGTTCTAATTTCCTCCAGCTCCAACCCCTTGAATAGGGGCAATTCTTTGAGTTTCGATATATCCATTGTTTTGTCCTGATTGTGGCAATGCTCCGATAGTAGCGACACAACTCTCTCGGCGCCGCTTCCCGATCGTGCAGAGTAGTACTTAACCGGTATTTACTATAGCCTGCTTTGCATACTTACTACCCCTAGAACCTGTCCTAAGCAAAGCATCTCTGCACAGCCATTCATTGGCCCTGCAAAGGTAGAAAAAGGACTAATAGGGAGCAAAATGCCCAGCTTCATAGCCGATATGATAGATGCGTCGAGAAGAGGCGTAGAGGATTGTGTCCCGACTGGTGTACAGCTCTGAGCCCGATTGCCCAGCGCCCAGAGAATTTGAGCTGAGCACCCAAGGAAAGTCTTGCTCCTCGCCCAGAGAGCATCAAGAGTCCGTATTCGTAGTTTAGGCGTGGCTCTGCCAAGTAGAGCCGAGCTGCCCAATGGTCTGTGTCGAAAAAAGCCAAAGAAGCCCAGAGAGATACATGTGGTTGGGGGCTGTAGCGTACACGGCTATAGCCCATACGTCCGTAGCTCTGCCCTACACGACTGAGCGATATACCCACTTGCGTCTGCAAGCTCCTATACGCATGGGCCGTATGTAGGGCTAGGCGAAACCGCCCCTTGTGGTTCTGCTCGCTCTTGTGTGCTAGAGCCAGCCTAAGCCCGAGCTGCCCGAGTTGCTTCTCTACTGCGACGCTTAGTATGCGCCCATATCTTGCCTCTCTTGCTCTGCTTGTCTGCAAATCTCGGTACCAGTCTGCCGCTAGCTCGATCTGAGCATGAGGAAGTAGCTCTCGGGTGCGGTAGTTAAGGCTTAGTCCTGCTTCTCCATTAGGGTGTAGCTTGTGTGTATGGCTCTGACCTTGGTATGTCCAGTAGGTTGGGTTGATGTACCTAGCTCCAGTTTGTATCTCTCCCCAGCGAGCGGAGTGATACTGTAGCATCTGTACCCATGCCCAGCCTTTCCTATCTGCACGGGCGACTTCTCCCCGGAGGCGTAGCCGTGCCGATTGTGTCTGCCAGTGGTAGCTTAGGCTGGCGGTGCGATGTAGGCCTATCCCCTCGAGTGCCTCCATGTGCGTTGCTCCCGTTGCTCTAGCTAGACGATAGCCCCCGAAGGAAGTCGCGACAGTTTGCAGGGCTATGTGCCATCTCCGCTCTACATAGCCTATCCTTGCTCCCCAAGTGAATAGGGAGATTTGTCTTCGTCGCTCCCATTCCTGCTGTGTGCGGTGTAGTCCCTGCTCGCTGAGCCCATGGATCAGCCCCTCGTCATCGATGCGTCCGTCTAATCTCCGCTTGGAGTAGATGAGAGAGAGTTGTAGTCGCTCGGATCCTAGCTCTACGGCGAGGCCTCTGCTCTTGTTGCTCTCGGCTAGAGAGCTTACGGGGCGAATTACCGATCGCCGATTTCCCTGCCAGTATGGTGCCCTAAGGCGGAAGCCCTGACCTATGACTAGCCCCTCACCCCAATGTACCCGATAGTCCCCTAGTATGGCACGGCGTACTAAACCCCACTGACCTAGATATAGATGCCCGGCATAGCTGTCGAAGCCTTGATGCTGCCCGTAGCGCCATGGCTCGTAGGAGTCTTGCTCTGCTCCTGCGAAGGCAGAGAATTGCTGTCCTTGGCGGTAGCTCCAACGTAGTGCTACGGCAGAGCCAGAGCCTAGATAGTCCTTCGGGATTTGTACATCTAGACGATGTTGGGTGTTCAGTGCTAGTGTAGTATGCCCCTCTCTGGTTTGCACTGCTCGATGTGCCGAGCTGACATCATCGCACCGAAGCAATGGAGCTAGCAGATGCAGCGTGGCCTCGTCCCAGCCATCGAGAGTTTTGAGGTCATAGAGTGAGGCAATTTGCCCGCCCTGATCGGTTCGGTAGCGTATTAGTTGATAGATTTGATAGGGGGAGAGCAGGTAGAGGTCGGCCAGGTCCTCGGCAGAGGCTTGGTTAATGTTCAGGGGCTGCAACAGCAGTGCGTCAATGTGTTCTAGAGCTATAGATAAGGCAGCCTCATCGATGAGTCCGTCTTGCAGTCGCCCTTGGAGCAGTTGTTCCAGATAGCTACGGGTACGCTCTTGGCTACTCGTTTGGGCTAATGTAGGGGATATGTAGAGGAGCGTACAGAGGAGCAATAGCTTTAGTCTGTGGCGACTCGTGTGCATCATGGGCGAGCGATCGGGATAATGCGTTGGATCATCTGTTCTCTAATCTGGCCGGAGGTATCGCTTAGCCGTGCCACAAGTATGAGCTGACCTTGGAGTCTAGTGGGGAGGTCGTGCAAATGTCCTAGATTGTGAGCAAGTCGCCTCACCCACTGCCGAGCAGTGGAGCCACTTACTCCCCACAGCTCGGCTCCCGTAGGCGTGTAGAGGTGTAGGCTGAGTAGCCACTTGGATTGCTCCTCGGCAAGTCGGAGCAGATCTTCTATGTTCTTGTGCTTATCTGCTTGCCTCTTGTCCTCGAGCTCGTTGTCTGCTTCTAGAGAGTTGGGAGCAGCTGGTGTCGCATAGCCAGCCCTAGCACGGGCAGACCGCCAGCGAGGCTCTGTGCTGGAGCCCCCTAGCTCCCGCTCTAGGGCAATACCTCTCTTGCTTTTGAGGCCACGCTCTAGTAGATCTGGCGTGTAGAGTAGCTCATCTACCAGCTCCTCGCCTCGGTAGAGCGCAATCAGACAACCCGTATTGCTTAGTCGTGGTAGTGCGATGCCCTTAACTCTTTCTGTCGGGGCATCGGGGTAGTGGCGGCAGAGATCTTCTGGGGCTACACTCAGAGCTGTGTAGGATTTGGCAGGTAACTCGTCGAGATCGCCTAGGCTGACTAACTTGAGCTGCCCTCTGCTCTTACCTACTCCTAGCCGATAGTTCTCGAGAGAGGTTGACGACTCGTTGGGGTTGTACAGCTCTATATACTCAGGCGCTCCTGCTCTCGGATTGGCCATGACTTCACTAAGCATCAGTGCCTGCTCTGGTGTGCCAGAGGGTGTAGCTTCCTCTCTCGTATCGTCCTCTTGAGAGGGCCATGTGTCGTCAAGGCGTAGGCCTGAGAAGTGCATACCCCTATGACGAGTAGCAGTATAGACACAGATGATGCCTAGGCTATTGCTCTTCGGCGGTGTCATGTGCCACTCGGTCTGTTCGGCATAGAGCTTTCTGCCGGTTTGGTCGCGCAGAAGTCTAAGGGCTAGTACGCCCTCGGGACTGTAGCGGACATCGTATCGAAGCCCTTGAGTAAGCGCTTCGGGGAGCTCGCTGGTGTCTAGTAGTGGCTGTTCGTTGATCAGCTTGAGCCGTTGATCGCCTTGTAGGTGGGAGCGCCAGTGAATGCGAAGGCTTACTAGAGCTACGCTGCGGCGTTCGCCACCGCCTATACTCAGAGCGAGGTAGTCGTACTGTTGGGTTGGTGTGTCCTGCTCGTAGCAGCAGAGTAGTATGTAGGCATGGTTGTGGGCTGAGGTTGGCTGATCTAGGCGCACGATGCCCTGCCAGCGCATGCGTTTGCCGAGGGTGATGTTGGTCGTGATGATTTTGCGCCCTCTAGCACGTGGGGCAGCGAGTGATAGCCAGCCCTTGGCTATCTCGAAAGCCTCGGTGTCGTGTCGCCAAGTCAGGGTAGAGGGTTGGCCATTGTTGGATAGGTCAGCCTGCCAATTCTGGGCGGATAGGGGTATGCCTAGTAATAGGTATAGGCCAATGGCGATGTATAGTATTATAGTATATCGAGTGCTCTCTCTCATAAAGTCTTTCTCGGTATATGTGGTTTCGTATCAAATCCTCCAAATGTACACAACTATTTCCGAGAAACAAAATATAGTCTTGATCGATTGTCTGCTTTTTTGTTAAGATGTGTGAATGGATGATGCCCAAATTTGACCCAATTGAGGAGGCGTTCGTCAAGACCATCGGAGAGTTTGGGGAGAATTGAAGGACTAATCTCAGGCAATTGGTGGGTTAATCCTCCGAGATGTGTCCACTAATCCAAGAGGATTGATGGGAAGAAAACCCAAAAGAAAGCTGTATGGATACCAAATTTCTTAATCCGATTCCCTATATTGCTGTGATTTAACGGGTTGTGCTTTGGCGTTTTTAGGCGCTTATTCCCTCGTGTCTAGGGTCAAGTGCCAAAATTGTCTAGAACGCAATCTAGGGCCTGCTAGAGGGCAAATACGAGGTTTCGCATTTGTCCGATCAGCAAACAAAAAGCACGTCATTGATATACTTAAATGTAAAAGAATGTGCGCTTCTCCGAGGTGTACTTCATGGGTAGAGGACGATAGTGGATTACTGCACTTGGTGCTTAGGCTACCATGCCAGAGTTATCTCTACGGCTGGGAACTAACATACAGACGATAAACTTGTAGATACAAGGTTTTTAGGCTATTTTTGGGGGAATTTTGATCAATTAAGACGTTATCGTGGAGCAAAAAATATCATCTCTCTGGCAGAGCAGACTGCGCACTGCCCTGCCGACCATTGTAATCGTTGCACTCTTTGCACTGATCTCGCTCGTCTACTTCTCCCCTGCGGTTTTTGAGGGACGAGAGCTCTTCCAGCAAGATGTCGCTGGGGCTAGCGGTACGGCCCAAGATGTGCGTGACCACTACGATGCTACTGGCGAGACCTCATACTGGACCAATAGCCTGTTTGGTGGTATGCCTATGTACCAGATCTCGCCGAGCTATCCCTCACTCTCCACGCTCAAGCATGCCCAAGATCTCTATACACTGCAGTGGCCTCTGTCGCTATTGCCTAGCTATAGTTGGCTGCTTTTTGCGATGCTGGTGGGCTTCTTCGTCTTTATGCGTTCGCTCTCTCTGGGGCGTTGGACGGCGATGCTCGGGGCGATCATGTGGGCTTTCTCTAGCTATTTCATCATACTCATTGATGCTGGGCATATCTGGAAGCTCACTGTGCTGGCTTTCATTCCCCCAACGATTGCGGGGATTGTCTGGACTTACCGTGGTCGCTACTTGCTCGGCGGCGTAGTGACGGTGTTTTTCGCCACACTACAGCTGATGTCCAACCACATTCAGATGAGCTATTACTTCGCCTTCTTGATCGTTTTTATCCTTATCGCCTTCCTCGTCGAGGCACTACGAGAGAAGCAGGTCAAGCGATTCCTCATCGCTACGGCCGTTACAGCAGCCGCAGGTCTTATCTCGATCGGAGCTAATAGCTCCAACCTCTACCATACCTACGAGTACACGCAAGAGACTATGCGTGGAGGCTCGGCGCTTAATGCAAGTGCTAGCGGAGCCGCCAATAAGAGTGTCGGAGGTCTAGACAAGGCCTATATCACCCAGTGGAGCTATGGCAAGGCCGAGACACTGACGCTCCTTATCCCTAATACCTATGGTGGGGCTACGGGTTACATCGGGAGCAACCCCGAGCTCATGCAAGATGTGCCACTACCTCTTAGGCAGTATGTAGGGCAGATGAACCAGTATTGGGGTGATCAGCCCTTCACCTCTGGGCCTGTCTATGTCGGTGCTTTTGTGATGTTCCTATTCATTCTGGGGCTCTTTATCGTTCGTACCCCTCTCAAGTGGGCACTCGTGGCGGGAACTGTCCTCTCCGTCGCCCTCTCGTGGGGGCACAATATGATGTGGCTGACGGATCTATTTATCGACTACTTCCCCCTGTACAATAAGTTCCGCACGGTGTCTTCGATCCTCGTGGTAGCAGAGTTTACGATCCCCACTCTGGCCGTGCTAGCGCTTGTTGAGTTTATACGTCGCCCGAAGGCCGTACTGGCCGAGCGTGTTGCCCTGATTACTTCGCTTAGCCTAACCGCTGGAATCTGCCTTGTCGTAGCTCTAGCTCCGAGTGCCTTCTTCGGTTTCTTGAGCGCTCAAGAGAATGAGATGTTTCGTGCAGCCCTGCTCGACAACCCAGCTGTGTCGGAGGTCCTCACCCAGCTCAAGTATGTACGTGCGAGCATTGCCTCCGCCGATGCTTGGCGCAGCCTGCTAGTCATAGTGCTCAGCCTTGGTGTCTGCTACATATATAGTATAGGTAAGTTGAGTAAGGCTGCAACGCTTGGGCTAATCATCGGGATTACGTTTGTGGATCTGTGGTTGGTAGACAAGCGTTATCTCAATGACGGCAAGTTCATCGACCTCAAACAAGTGGAGCTACAAGCCCGGCCCGTAACCGATGTAGATAGAGCCATTGCGCAGGATACTGATCCGCACTACCGAGTGCTCAATACGAGTGTCGGTACATTCCAAGACGCTACGACGAGCTATATGCACCGCAGTGTCGGGGGGTATCATGCTGCCAAGCTCAGTCGCTACCAAGACCTCATCGAGCATCAGATCAGCCAAGGCAATCGTGCTGTGCTCAATATGCTAGACGTACGCTACATCATCTCTGCCGATCAGAAGGCTGGGCTCTTCTATACACGCAACCACGAGGCACTTGGTCCGGCTTGGTTCGTAGACTCGCTACGTATCGTCGAGAGTGCTAGTGCAGAGATGTCTGCCCTTGATGACTTCGATCCTGCCACGACAGCTATTCTAGAGCAAGAACAGGCTAAGGCCCTCGGGCTGAGCTCTGGGCAAGCAGGGCAGAGCTCCGTGCGTCTACTCAGCTATCAGCCCAATAAGGCGAGCTATGAGGTAAGCACAGACCGTGAGCGTTTGTTGGTTTTCTCCGAGATTTACTATCCGCATGGCTGGTCGCTAACTATCGACGGGGAGCCTGCCGAGATCGTTAGGGCCAACTATGCCCTTAGAGCCGCGAAAGTGCCCGCTGGTGCACATCGCCTAGAGATGACTTTCGACCCCAAGTCGATACACATCACCGAGTGGATCTCGATCACGGCGCAGCTCCTCCTACTCCTAGGAGCTATCCTCGCCATTGGCTTGCCTCTATGGCGTAGAAGTCGGGCTACAACAGAGCAATAATTATCAGTAACATAAACTCAAATTAGAAATGACGAAAAAATCGATTCTTCGTTCGCTTGCCCTCGTTGGTGCGGCAGCGTTCGTCCTATCAAGCTGTGGCGCTAAGTTTCGCCCGCTGACGTCCAAGCACGTTACGGCAGAGCCCCAACCACTAGAGGTGCGTGGTGGCGAGGTGCCAGCTAAGGTGCATATTACTTTCCCAGCCAAGAGCTTCCCCAAGAAGGCCACACTCAAGATCACGCCCGTACTACGCTACAAGGGTGGTGAGAAGTGGGGGCAGACGCACGCCTATCAGGGAGAGAAGGTCTATGGCAACGATGTCGTCGTGTCCTACAAGGAGGGCGGTAACGTAGTGCTACACTTCAGCGTTCCCTACAAGAGCGAGATGGCCAAGAGTGAGTTGTATCTGACCTTCCACGGCAAGATCGGTAGCAAGAGTGTCAAGCTCCCCGACTTGAAGATCGGTAGTGGCATCATCGCTACTGAGGCATTAGCTACACTGCGTGGCGTACACCCTGTTATCGCTCCCGATGGCTTCCAGCGTATCATCAAGGAGAGTTACGATGCCAACATCATGTTCCAGATCCAGCAGTCCAACGTGCGTTCAAGTGAGATCAACAAGCAGGACGTAGAGGAGTGGGCATACATCGTGCAGAACGCCAAGGAGGCTCCAGATCAAGAAGTATCTGTAGAGGTACAGGCCTACGCATCGCCCGACGGCGGTGCTAAGCTCAACGAACGCCTTAGTGAGGCACGTGAGCGCAACACGACGGCTTCGCTCAAGCAGCAGTTCCGCAAGCAGAAGCTCTCAGGTGTAGCCATTGACGCTCATTACACAGCTCAAGACTGGGAGGGCTTCAAGACACTTGTCGAGCAGAGCGACCTGCAGGATAAGGAGCTTGTGCTACGTGTGCTCTCTATGTATCCAGACCCAGAGCAGCGTGAGCGTGAGATCCGCAATATCTCGGCTGTCTTCAGTCAGCTTGCCGATGACGTGCTACCTAAGCTACGTCGCTCTCGTCTGCTCGCCAACGTTAAGATTATTGGTAAGAGTGATGCCGAGATCCAAGACTGGGTAGCCAAGGCTCCGGGTCACCTGACCATCGAGGAGCTACTCTATGCTGCTACACTCGCCAAAACTCCTGAGGAGAAGATGAGTATCTATCAAGTCGTCAATAAGATTTTCCCCAAGGACTACAAGGCTTACAACAACATCGGTGCTCTGCTATTTGCTCAGGGTAAGCTCGATCAGGCAGAGCTTTGGTTCAACCAAGCCGCCAAGAGAGCCGATAACTCTGTGACGAAGATGAACCAAGGCCTTATCTCTCTAGCCAAGGGTGAGTCGGACAAGGCTACGACTCTCATCGCTTCTGCTACAGATGTGCCAGAGCTCGGTCAGGCACTCGGCTATCTCTACCTCAAGCAAGGTGAGTATGCCAAGGCAGAGACTGCTTTCGGCGAAACGCTCAGCAACAATGCTGCCGTAGCACAGCTGCTCAACGGCAACTATGCCAAGGCACTCAAGACCCTCTCTGCTGTCGCTACTCCCGATGCTACGACACACCTGATCAAGGCTATCGTAGGTGCACGCTCTGGCGATGTGAAGCTCGCCACCGAAGCTCTGGAGATGGTTGCTAAGCTAGACCCATCTATGCTCTCTGGCGTAGCCGACAACATTGAGTTTGCCAAGTATCTGAGCAACCCTGATATGGCACGTGTGCTAGCACTTGCCCCAAACATGCTCAAGTAGGCGAGAGCAAACTCCACACAGCAATAGAGGGCATGCGTCGAGGCGAGAGCTTCGGCGCATGCCCTCTATTCGTTACTAACTTGCGGTTTGGTAAGGTGAGACCGTTGCACGACATTTAGCCGCCTTTCGGCTAGAAATGTTGTATATATCTCTGATTATTAATATATTTAACATGTAATTAACTGTATCGACATG
>NZ_JRAR01000025.1:0-28531 GCF_000768935.1 Porphyromonas sp. COT-290 OH860
AATCGAAGACCCAGAAAACGGCTAGGATACCTAACGCCAAGCCAAGTTTTAGGACTAACTTAGATCAACATTGTTGCGCTGGAAGGAGGAATGTGCAGGTGGCTAACTCAGATAAAAAGAAAAAACAGCTAACTTTACCCTAGAGAACTAATCAAATAAGTCTAACCACCCCTAGAAGCAATGTCAAACTTAGGGGAGTAGCGCAACATTATGAGTAAAATACCACGTATCGGTCTGCTCGGTCGCATTCTCATAGCCATAGTGCTAGGGATAGGAGCAGGACACATCATGCCTTTATTTCTCGTTCGCCTTCTAGTGACGTTCAACTCCGTCTTTAGCGAATTTTTGTCTTTCACTATACCTCTGATCATCTTTGCTCTAGTGGCTAGTGCTATCTCCGACGTAGGGCGCAAGGCTGGCCGTATGCTCTTGCTTACTACGGGTATTGCGTACGGCTCGACCGTATTTGCTGGCTATCTAGCTTACTTCACAGGTATATCTGTCTTCCCTCGGTTACTAGAAGCGAATAGTACAGAGAGCCTAAGCGCTACGGCAGAGGGGGTCGCTCCATACTTTACGATACAGATGCCTGCGGTATTTGGAGTGATGACGGCACTGATTCTAGCCTTCATTCTGGGACTTGGTATGGCACATCTAGATAGCCGAGGGCTCAAGTCGGGGATAGATGAACTCAAAGAGATTATATCTAGGCTCATTGGCGGTGTCATCATTCCGCTACTACCTATTTATATATTCGGTATTTTCTCCAGTATGGCATATACAGGCGAGGTTGCCTCGACCATTGAGGTCTTCATACGCATTATTGGTGTGATTTTTCTGCTACATATTATCCTGTTGCTCCTACAGTTTGGGATCGCTGGTATCATCTGCAAGCGTAACCCGCTATCCATGCTACGCAATATGATGCCAGCCTACTTCACTGCCCTCGGCACATGCTCCTCTGCTGCCACGATCCCTGTCACGCTCAAGCAGACCCAACTCAATGGGGTGAGTAGCGAGGTGGCAGGCTTTACGGTTCCTCTGTGCGCCACGATACACCTCTCTGGTAGTACTCTCAAGATAGTGTCTTGTGCTCTTGCGCTCATGATCGCTCGTGGTATTCCTCAAGACCTTGGTCTATTTACCGAGTTTATCCTCATGCTTGGGGTAACGATGATTGCTGCTCCGGGTGTACCGGGTGGCGCCATCATGGCCGCATTGGCGATTATTCAATCCATTTTGGGCTTCGATGCCGAGCAGCAGGCACTCATGATTTCGCTCTACATCACCATGGACAACTTCGGCACAGCCTGCAATGTGACGGGAGATGGGGCTATTGCCCAAGTCGTGGATCAACTCAACAAGAGAGAGATTAGCCCAGCCTAGCGAGGTCGGGCAGCTCAGACAAGCAGTCGATAGTTCGAGGAGATGTGCGTTGGCCATGCAGCCAGTACATCTCCTCGCTTTTTGGTCAGGGCTGTGTGCCAAGGCTAGAGCAGGGCAAGAGCGTTTTTGACTATCTTTGCTCGGACGATATGTTATGGTATGTGATACGCTAGGGGTACCATGGAGCGTTGTAGCCCTAGGGCGTGTCGTTGAGCATACCCACATATAGATGAACCCAAACTCATGAATAGATATAGTCGCCAACTTTTGACCCTCCTGTGGGCTCTTGTACTCACCGTTGCTCCCCTATGGGGGCAGATTGATGTGGAGCATGTGATCTCTATTGGACGCAATGCTCTATACTTCAACGACTATGTTGTGTCGATCGGTTACTTCAACCAAGCTATTGATACACGCCCATGGTTGGCGGATCCGTACTTCTATCGAGCCGTGGCTAAGGTCAATCTAGAAGACTACAAAGGGGCGGAGCAGGACGCTACGCTCTGTCTGGAGCGCAACCCCTTCATCAGTAGAGCCTATCTGCTACGTGGCATTGCACGGCAAAACCTCAACCTCACGACCGAAGCGATCGCAGACTATAAGCAGGGCCTCAAGCTCGCACCAGACAATCTAGGCATGCATCTGAACCTCAGCCTTGCACAAACTCAGCTCAAGCAATACGACGATGCCGAGCGAAGCATAGACGAGCTACTCAGATATTGGGCTAAAAACAAAGATGCCTATACCCTAAGAGCCAACATAGCTCTAGAGAGGGGGGATACTACTCTAGCCCTTAGCCGCATCGAAGAGTCGCTAGCTATAGACTCTCTACAGCCCATGCCCTACAAGATGAAAGCTCAAATCCTAGCCAATCGGGATAACCTGCCCCCGGCCGTCGAGGCTCTAGACAAGGCCATAGACCTCGAGCCGAGAGAAGCCAATCTCTACACGCATAGAGGTATCTTGTATTACAGGCAGAACAAACTCAGAGAAGCGATGAAGGACTACAACCAAGCCCTCGACCTCGACCCTCGCAACAGGGTAGCCCTGCACAACCGTGCCCTGCTGCGTCAGCTTGTCGGCGAGAGCAATCTGGCACTGGAGGACTGGGATAGGATCGTCACGGCAGAGCCCAAAAACTATATAGCACGCTACAATAGAGCACTCCTTGCTCAGAGGCTAGGACAACCCCAGAAAGCACTAACCGACCTAGATGTAGTGCTAGCTCAGTACCCTTCTTTTGCTGAGGGATTTATCTTCCGATCCGAGCTTCGCAAGAAGCTCGGCAATACCAAGGGAGCCGAGCGTGACTACTGGCATGCGTGGGATCTGCACCAGAATAAGGATTACAGAGCTTCGGCTCGTGGGCGAGCGATTCGCAACAAGGACAATCAGACACGTCTGTCGGGCGATGAGAGTATTGACAAGTACAATATGCTCGTAGAAGAGAAGCCAAGCCTAGTGCCAGAGAAGCTACGCTATAGCAGTGCTGCTCGCGGACGAGTACAGGATAGAGAGGTTCAGGTAGAGCCTCAGGGTGCACTCTACCTGACTTACTTTGCGTCAGAAGATCCAGAGGGCAAACCCCAGAGTGGGGCAACCTACCATGCCGACCTGCTCGTACAGTTCAATAGGCGCATAGATCTAGCTCATCCCCTTAGACTACAGAGCCACAATCAGGCTCTAGCCCCCAAACAGATCGAGTGGCTCCGATCCGAGCTCTCTGGCAGAGAGGGAGCAGACGACGCAGGCTACTATCTGCATCGTGGCATCATCTACAGCCTACTACAAGACTATGAGCAGGCGATTACCGACTTCGACCGAGCTGTCTCTAGAGATCCTTCGTTGGCTTTGGCCTATTTCGCTCGCTCGATCGCTAGTCAGAGGCGCAGACTAGTAGAGGTAAGCCGTGGCGCCGAGGCTACAGCTTCGACAGAGGTGTCTGCCTCTCGAGGGCTAGTCACCACAGGCCCGGGCGGACAGATGGTTACCCCAATTGATAAGCCAGCCCTTCGTCCGATCAACACAAGCACCTCTGTGCTCACAGACCTCAATCGGACCATTGAGCTGGCGCCTGAGTTCGCCTACGCCTACTACAATAGAGCTCTTCTCTACGGGCAGACAGGTGAGGTCGAGGCTGCACTGAGGGACTACAATAGAGCCATTGTTCTAGCACCTCGACTGGTCGAGGCCTACTACAATCGTGGCTTGCTCTATCTCTCACAGGGCAAAACCAAGGAGGGGATAGCGGATCTCAGCCAAGCGGGCCAGTGGGGCCTATACGAGGCTTACAACATCATCAAGCGTATGAACCAATAGTCATATATGATATCTCTCAATAATGTAGCCGTGCTATTCGGCGGTTTCACTCTATTCTCTGATGTTTCGTTTGTTGTCGCACCCAAGGAACGCATTGCTTTGGCAGGCAAAAATGGAGCAGGCAAGTCCACAATGCTCAAACTTATTGCAGGTCTGGAAAGCCCTACTATGGGTACAATCAGCTGCACCAAAGGCCTGCGTCTAGGATATTTGCCTCAGGTGATGAAGCATGAAGATGGGCGTACGATCTATCAGGAGTGCGAGCGTGTTTTCGACCACATCACAGAGCTAGATAGAGAAGTTGATGCTCTGGCCGCAGAGATGGCCGAGCGTACAGACTACGATAGCTCAGAGTACAGCGAGTTGATCGACCTCTATGCTCAGCGTAGCGACGAGCTGGCGATGATCAGTGCTGGCAACTATCATGCACTCATCGAGCGTACTTTGCTCGGGCTTGGCTTCGAGCGAGAGGACTTTCATCGTCAGAGCTCGAGCTTCAGCGGTGGGTGGCGTATGCGCATCGAGCTGGCGAAAATTTTGTTGCAGAAGCCAGATGTTTTGCTCCTTGATGAGCCAACCAATCATCTAGATATTGAATCCATTCGTTGGCTAGAGAGATTTATCGCCACAGGGTCTAGTGCACTGCTGCTGATCTCACACGACAAAGCCTTTCTCGATGCAACGACCACACGTACCATCGAGATTGAGCTAGGGCGTGTCCATGACTACAAGACCAACTACTCTCACTACCTACAGCTACGCCAAGAGCGACTAGAGCAGCAGCGCAGGGCTTGGGAAAATCAGCAGAAGTCTATCCAAGAAACAGAAGACTTCATCGAGCGCTTTCGCTACAAGGCGACGAAGGCCGTTCAGGTACAAAGCCGCATCAAACAGCTCGAGAAGATCGAGCGGATCGAGCTGGAGGAGATTGACCGCCGAGCCATGCATTTCCGCTTTATCCCAGCGACCCACTCGGGGGCCTACCCAATCGTTATCGAAGATCTGCGCAAGGATTACGCTAGCCATACCGTATTCTCTGGAGTCAATATGACGATCAAGCGAGGAGAGAAGGTTGCCTTCGTTGGCAAAAATGGCTCCGGCAAGTCTACGCTCATCAAGTGCATCATGCAGCAGGTGCGTGACTATAGTGGCAAGCTAGAGATAGGACATCAAGTCGAAATCGGTTACTTCGCCCAAACGCAGGCCCAAGAGCTGGATAATAATCTCACTGTCTACGAAACCATCGACAGAGAAGCCAAGGGAGAGATACGCACCAAGATTAATGATTTGCTCGGGGCGTTTATGTTTGGTGGAGAGGCGAGCGAGAAGAAAGTGGGAGTACTCAGCGGGGGGGAGCGTGGCCGCTTGGCAATTATAGAGCTCCTGCTCAGGCCAGCCAACTTGCTCATTCTCGACGAACCGACCAACCACCTAGATATTCGCTCCAAGGAGGTACTCAAGGAGGCCATTGAGCGCTTTGATGGTACGGTTATCTTAGTTTCTCACGATAGAGAGTTTCTAGATGGCTTGGTAAGTCGTATCTATGAGTTTAAGCAAGGTAGAGTGACCGAACATATGGGCGGTATCTACGACTGGCTACACCGAAAAGATCAAGACGAAGCACTCCAAAAGAGCAATCCGAGGGCACAGATCACCACTGCAAGCATTCAGGCTACACCTACTTCCACAGCAGGAGCAAAGGATTATCAGCGGCAAAAAGAAGAGTCTAAGCGGCGCCGTGGCCTAGAACGAGAGTTAAAAGAGCTGGAAACTCGTAGTGAGCATATTGATCAGGAACTCAAAACTCTAGAGGAAGAGCTGGCACAAGGCAAGACGCAGGAGTCTCTATTCATGCAGTATGAGGCTCTCAAGGCAGAGCAAAACCAGCTTATGGAGCGCTGGGAGGAACTCGCTCTAGAGCTAGAGTAGGAAACGCCTGCTGTATATTGAGTAGATGAGCTAGCTAGGCGCTAGAACTTTTGCGAGAAATTTCTTAGGAAAGGTTTCTATAATTGGCAAATTATTCCGTTCTTTGCATCAAGGACAATAACAAAATAAAATATATTACTACAATGAAGTATCTAGGTGTTTTCGTGCTACTCATTGGCGCGTTGCTCTTGATTTGGGCTGGGTTTAATCCATCGGACAATAACAATACCATTCTCGGAGTGGGTATCCTATTGGTAATAGGTGGTTATCTGACGCACATCTTCATGATGCGCAAGTCCATCAAGTAGGGCTACTAGTAGATATTGTCTGTATCTCTCGTTGGGCTTTGGCAACCTAGGGATTGTCAGGGCTGGGGGTATTAACCCGCTCAGCTAATCACTTCATCAATTAGGACTTGAAGCGCTCGTTGTAGATTTGGACTAAAACAAATTGGTATGGGGCTGTTGCAAAATCCATTTTGCGGCAGCCCCTATAATGTATTGCAGAATGCATAAAATGCAAGTCAGTAAGGCTGAGGCAATCGAGAGCATACTCAAGTATCCGATCTCAAGCCGATGAGTAAGAACGTCAAAGCGTACTGCAAGCGACTCGGGTAGTTTGCGTATCATGCAGACTACCATATTTCTCATTACGAAGGATACTTAGCCTACGCTGATTGCCTAAATTATCCCCTAACCAAGCAGACAGCTAGTGCAGGTGTCTACTCCCTCGCCTACAATAGAAGGATTGACAATACTTATTGTATGAGTGCAGGGGAACTCGTAACTTAGCAACCGAATACAAAGCTGTGCATTGATCAGGGAAAATAGTTGATTTATGAGCCTCAAAATATGGAGTAAAGGTAATCGTCGGTGGTTCGCACAAGGCTTAGACAAACTGAACGTCTGGGATAAGCGCTACTGCTGGGCTAAGTACGTCATCGTCTTTGTCCTTTTGTCTGTCTATACATTCGTTCTGAGTGAGCCTACTCTGTGGGAGTACACAAGCCTGTTGCGCAGAGAGATGCACATAAAGAATGAGATGGATATCTATAGACCTATCTACGAGGCCGACAGCACGCGCCTGACTAATCTCAAGACAGGCAGAGATAGGGTCGAGCATATAGCAAGAGAGCGATACCTCATGAAATCTCCGGGTGAAGAGATCTACATCATCAAATCGGCAGATATCGAATGAAGCCAGAGTATAAATACCTCTATATCGTAAGTGCTCTAATGCTGCTCACTGGGGCTGCTCTGGGCATGATGCATCATATCGTTTTTGATGCAGTCTACTTACTTGGTGCCCTCGGCTATGGGCTATACTTCATCGTGGCCTCGGATAGCAAGGCCGATATTCGCACTAAGCGCTTGGTGCGTATGAATGTCTTTGCTTCTGTTCTCTTTGTGATCTCCGCTCTAGCCCGCTTCGGACTGCTAGATGCCTACGGTCAGCAATTATGGATACTCTTTCTACTACTTGGCTTAGTGTTTATGCTTTATGCCAATGCCATCTCTATATTTAGGGGAAAGAACGACAAGAAGAATAAAAAATAATGAGTACGAATAATAAGAAACAACAAGTACGTTTGCCTCGGGCTCCAAGGCCTCACTTTACTTTTGAGGTTAGTCTAGAAGAGGAGATCAAACTGCTAGACTTCCTTACTGATCATGCGCTCAAGGATCGGAGCCGTACGACTGTCAAGCAGCTACTACACGACCGCTTTATTTCAGTCAATGAGGAGCCGACGACACAGTTCGACAAGATGCTTAGGCATGGGGATAAGGTAGTTCTACACCCTACGCCCTTGCCTGCTAAGCTATCGCATCCGCTTGTGGATATCCTTTGGCAAGATGATGATCTGGTCATGATTCACAAGGGGGCTGGTATCCCGACAGTATCCAGCGGTATGGAGCGAGATCGTACAGCGATGCAGATTATCTCGGAGCATCTCAAGAAGTTTAACCCTAGAGCTAAGGTTTTCCTACTCAATCGTGTTGATAAGGATAGTGCAGGCTTTGTTCTAATGGCAAAGAGTGCTTCGCTACAAGCCGAGATAACAGAGCGCTGGGAGGAGTACATCTTGTCGCAAACCTTCGCTGTGGCCGTTGAGGGACATCTCAAAGAGCCTGAAGGTTATTTAGCACCACCCTCCGAGAGCAAAGAGTCTATCCAAAAGACTAGACGATCTCCTGCTAGGCGTCAGAGCGAGGGTAGTGATCGGGCTGGCCTAGCACACTATCGTTCCGTAAGCAATACCCCTGTAGGGAGCCTACTAGTCGTAGAGCTCAAGAGCGGGCGTAACAACAGATTGCGCAAACAGTTCGCAGCACTCAAAGCACCTATTTTAGGCGATTGGCGCAACGGTAGCAAGCGCAAAGACATAGGACGTGTTGCTCTAGAAACGATTGCTTTCTGCTTCGTTCACCCTACTACGGGCAAGCGATACGACTTCGATCAGCCTATTCCTGCAGAGTTTCGCAAATGGCTACGGCAGGTAGATAAATAAACAAGCATACTTACAATATTAATGTATTAGATACCACGAAACAATGATGAAACAGCAAAGCATTGGCGTCCTAAGTCGCCGATTGATCTTGAGCCTTGCGCTCCTCTTTGTTGGCTTTGGTATAGCCAAGGCTCAGATCGTATCGGATGCAGTACGATGGTCCCATTCGGTCGAAAAAACTGGTGATACAGAGAGAACCCTCGTGTTCTCAGCCAAAATTGGAGCTGGCTGGCACATGTACTCTACGACTGTGCCCGAGGGCGGACCGCAGCCTACTACTCTATTGGTTGATAAGATCAGCGGAGCACAGCTTGTAGGTAAGCTAACTTCTACGACTGCTCCTATTGAGAAATATGACCAGATGTTTGAGATGCAAATCGGTTACTTTGACAATGCCGTTACATTCAAACAGAAAATCAAGATTACCGATCCAGAGAAGTTTGTCTTCGAAGGAGCTGTGCGCTACATGGTCTGCAACGATAGTCAGTGCCTCCCTCCTACAGGCTATGAGTTTTCTCTGGACAAGTCCGCACTGGGTAATATCTCTATGCCTAAAAAAGAATCAGAGCCTCAAGCTAACGCAACCCCTCAGCCTCTCAAGGACACAGATCCTGTTGAGCCTGCCAGCGAAGCAATGGGAGCTCCTGCCGAGGAAGATACTACTCCTGCCGATACCCAAGCGACAGAGGTAGAAGTTGCCTCTAGCACAGTGCCTATGATCTCCAGCTCTGCTCTATGGGAGCCTGTGATTGATGAGCTCAAAGCATTTGGTGATAAAAGTCATGCTCAAGCCAATTCGTCGCTGTGGATGATCTTCATCTATGGCTTTCTTGGTGGTCTGATTGCCCTGATGACTCCTTGCGTATGGCCAATGATCCCGATGACGGTGAGCTTCTTCCTCAAGCGCACGAAGGATCGTAGCAAGTCGATTCGTGATGCCATTACTTATGGCCTATCAATCATCGTCGTGTACTTAGTGCTAGGTCTTGTGGTAACTGGTATTTTTGGTCCTGCAGCACTCAATGATTTGGCCACTAATGCGGTTTTCAATATCATCTTCTTCTTGCTGCTAGTCTTCTTTGCGATTTCTTTCTTCGGAGCATTCGAGCTAGTACTACCTGCTTCGTGGACGAACAAGATTGATCAAAAGGCTGACAGCACGACTGGTCTGCTGAGCATCTTCTTCATGGCTTTCACGCTTGCCCTTGTATCCTTTAGCTGTACTGGCCCGATCATTGGCACCCTACTGGTACAGGCTGCTTCTATGGGTGATCTACTAGGCCCAGCTGTAGGTATGTTTGGCTTCTCGCTTGCTTTGGCTCTGCCTTTTGCTCTCTTTGCGATTTTCCCAAGTATGCTACAGTCTATGCCCAAGAGTGGTGGTTGGCTCAACTCGGTAAAGGTTGTTCTGGCTTTCTTGGAGCTGGCACTCTCGCTCAAGTTCCTATCTGTAGTAGACCTTGCTTACGGGTGGCATATCCTAGACCGAGAAACATTCCTCGCACTTTGGATCGTTATCTTCGCTCTACTTGGTTTGTATCTATTGGGCAAGATCAATTTCCCACACGACACTCCTAGCGAGAAGACAAGTATACCCGGTCTTTTCTTGGGTATCATCTCACTGGCTTTTGCCGTCTACATGATCCCAGGTCTTTGGGGGGCACCTCTGCGCAGCATTAGCGCTTTCGCTCCTCCGCTCAATACTCAAGACTTCAATCTGTACTCTGGCGAGGTTCACGCGAAGTTCGATGACTACGAGAGCGGTATGGAGTATGCTCGCAAACAGGGTAAGCCTGTCCTAGTAGACTTCTCTGGCTATGGTTGCGTGAACTGCCGAAAGATGGAAGCCTCTGTATGGATCAACGACGAGGTGAAGCGCATTCTTGAACAAGACTACGTCCTCATCACACTTATGGTTGATGACAAGGCTGCACTGCCCGAGATCATCGAAGTAGAGGAGAATGGCCAAAAGGTTAAGCTACGTACCATAGGCGACAAGTGGAGCTATCTACAGCGCCATAAGTTTGGAGCTAATGCTCAGCCATTCTATGTAGCACTCGACCACAACGGTAAGCCACTAAGTCCATCTCGAGCCTACGACGAAGATGTACCTGAGTACATTAAGTGGCTACGTGGTGGTCTAGAGGAATACAAAAATCAGTCTAGGTAATGCATACTAAAGCTGAGAAACTGGAGGCTTTCGGCCGTCTGCTTGATGTTATGGATCGGTTAAGAGCCGAGTGTCCATGGGATAGAGAGCAGACGAACGAAAGTCTTCGGGCTAATACGATTGAGGAAACTTACGAACTCTCGAGTGCTTTGCTGGCTGGCGTCCCTTCTGAAATCAAAAAGGAGCTAGGCGACGTTTTGCTGCACATCGTCTTCTATAGCAAGATTGCTGAGGAACAAGGGCAATTCGATGTGGCTGATGTTTGTCATGCACTCTGCGATAAGTTGATCTACCGCCACCCTCATATCTATGGCAATGTTGAGGCAGAAACAACCGAAGCTGTGCTCAACAACTGGGAGCAGCTCAAGCAGCGTGAGGCTGGTGGCAATAAGACTGTTCTCTCTGGTGTACCGAGTGCTCTGCCTGCTCTGATCAAAGCCTACCGAATTCAAGACAAAGCTCGAGGAGTGGGCTTCGACTGGGAGCAACCAAGCGATGTGTGGGCTAAGGTCATGGAAGAGCTGTCTGAGCTGAGAGAAGCGATAGAGCAAGGTGGTACAAACGAGCAGGAGGACGAGTTTGGTGACTTCCTATTTAGTCTGATCAATGTCTCTCGCCTCTATAAGATTAATCCTGACAATGCTCTAGAGCGGACGAATCAAAAGTTTATTCGTCGCTTCGGCTATCTAGAAGCCAAGGCCAAGGAACGAGGGCTTAATCTCAAAGATATGACCTTGGCTCAGATGGACGTTTTCTGGGAAGAGGCCAAGGCACTAGAAAAGTAATACGATAGACTAACCTCATTTTTATAAAGGGGCTGTGGCAAAATTCACTTTTGCTGCAGCCCCTTTTAGGTGTTTCAGAATACGCGAAATGCAAGGTGCTAAGACTGAGGCCAAAAGTAGCATACTGGAGCATGTGACTGAAGGCGAATGTCGCAAGTAACACAGCAGTTTGCGTATTATGACACACCGCCTTTTCCATACGCCCAAATGCATCACAAGCAAGATCCTCAGCTTAGATTTTCGGGGTTACTCTCTTTAACAATTTTCATCTTGTTTGAATTAGAGATTGGTTCGATTGAGGAAAATTGCTAGACCCCGTATGAGCGCCGTAGAAACGTCTATATTGCGTTCACTGCTGTTGGGGCACTTCACCCTAGCCCTATGGAAANTTCGATTGAGGAAAATTGCTAGACCCCGTATGAGCGCCGTAGAAACGTCTATATTGCGTTCACTGCTGTTGGGGCACTTCACCCTAGCCCTATGGAAATCGTCGCCCTAAATGCATTAATTTTAATCCTCTAGAAAACAGGTATTTATATCATTTTCTTGAGCCATTACACGGCTTCTTGGCTCACTTAAAGCATTTTCTTCCCATCAATCTGCTCCGATTAGTGGACACATCGCAGGGGATTAGTCCACCAATGTCAGAAAATCTTCCCACCAATCTACTGAGAGAGCACCACCAATCTTTACGAACGACCTTTCCATTACACCAAATTTAAGGNGGGATTAGTCCACCAATGTCAGAAAATCTTCCCACCAATCTACTGAGAGAGCACCACCAATCTTTACGAACGACCTTTCCATTACACCAAATTTAAGGTTAAATCATTAACACTCCTTAACTAAAAAGATGAGGATCGCACACCTGACAGTTGATATTAACGTGAGTTCGGTATAAGAATTCCAATCAATCTCCTAAATATAAGGCTGATATACAAATACCAGATGAGCAATATCAAGAAATTTAGAGTGTTTTTAGACTGAAGACTCTAAGGAATGATAATTATTCCGTCATTTTGTCATAACAGAGCATGAACGGACTGTTCTTGCTACAATATAATATGCTTAAAATCAGCTTGTAGAACTTCTTTCGACTCTTATTCTTATACCGAACTCACGTTAAACTCAGAAAAACATAACGAAAGGAGGGACAAACTCATAGAATGGACTTGTGCAATGGCCTCGATATATGAAACACGTCTAATCGAAAAGGGGCAAAATGCCGTGCAACGGTCTCATAATTGTAAGTATTCTATCCTCCTATACAGCTCTTTGGAGAGGCTATTTGGCCTGTTGGGTTAACTACTATTTCCAAATTGAAGGAGCAATTTGGCAGAATTGTAGGGCTAATCCGTTGTGATGTGTCCATCAATCGAGAGAGATTGATGGGGAGAAACTCTATAATTTGGCCTCCATAGCAGATCAAATTGTTTAATGCTTGGTTTTATTGTTTTGATTATTAGCGCTTTGTGTTTTGTCTATTTTAGAGGGGGATTTTCGCTTGTCTGGAGTCAAGTACCCAAACTTGGCCGGACGCAGTGTAGGGCGTCCTAGAGTGCAAATACGAGGTCTGTACTTTTTTGCCTACTCCTCTAGTGGTTTCCCACCAACATTCTGAAAACTGGTCTAGAATATAAATCTCGGCAACTACAGCATGGCTTGGCTAGCTAAGTGTATTGTCTTAATTAGTTCGGAGGCTATCTTTTATTATTCGTTTCTAGCCTATTGTGTCAGGTATTATGATGCTTTTCTAGGGGTTAGCTCATGCTATCTGTGTCGTATTCGTGCGCTTGATTATTGAAAAAGGTAGAGGATATATGAAGTGTCTACCTATATATAGGTATTTTTCTGGCGAAAAACATCGGAATCCAGTAGAATATCACATATATTAGGCATCTTTGTGAGCCGATTTTATCGTGATTTGCTTAAACATTGATTGTTTATAAATTGTTTCCGTGAAAGAACGTTACAAATCCGAAAAGTATTGCGGGAGGAAATAGAGCTTGTAATTAAAAAACAGTATAGTATGTCAAAGTTCAAGAAAGAAGAATTGCTCGATATGTTTCGTAAGATGGAAGACATTCGAAACTTCGACAATAAAATCAATCAGATGGTGCGCCGTGGTCTGGTACCCGGTATGACGCACTTCTCTGTAGGTGAGGAAGCCGCCAACGTAGGGGCCGTATCGGCTCTAGGTGAGGGGGATTTGCTGACGAGTAACCACCGTGGTCACGGACAGAGCGTTGCTATGGGTATGAGCCTCAATGAGATGATGGCAGAGATTATGGGACGTGCCAATGGCTCTTGCAAGGGTAAGGGTGGCTCTATGCATATTGCCGACCTCGATAGAGGTAATCTCGGTGCTAATGGTATCGTAGGTGGTGGTATGGGTATCGCTACAGGTGCCGCTCTGACGCAGAAGATGAAAAACACAGGCAAGGTGGTTATGTGCTGTTTTGGCGATGGCGCAAGCAACGAAGGTGCTTTCCACGAATGTATCAATATGGCAGCTATCTGGAAGCTCCCAGTAGTCTTCTACTGCATCAACAATGGTTATGGTATCTCCACGCCTATCACATCAGTGATGAATACGAAGCATGTCTATGAGCGTGCTGTAGCCTACAATATTCCCGGGCTATTTGTCGAGGACGGCAATGATGTGCTGGCCGTGCGTGAGACTATCGACAAGGCTATGGAGCATGTACGTGCTGGCAATGGCCCTATCCTCGTAGAGGCTGTTACTTATCGCTGGTTTGGGCACTCCACCAGTGACCCCGGCAAGTATCGCACAAAGGAAGAGGTTGATGAGTGGAAGAAGAAGGATCCGATCCTCAAGTTCCGCAACTACCTTGTGGAGAATAAGATCACAGATCACGAAACGCTAGACAAGATCGTGGCAGAGAGTGAGCAGGCGGTAGAGGAGTCTGTTAAGTTCGGTATGGCAGGTGAGCAACCTGCTCCAGAGAGCGCATTCGAAGATATTTTCGCCGAGTAAAATCTCTACGATGAACCTCTGGGATTAGGTCGGTTTATTGACCTTGGTAATCGGGAGGATTTCGTTGACTTGTAGATTTTTACCGAAATAATTAACTTGCAGAAAAAGAAATAATCATCATGATAGAAGGACAAGAAACAAAACTAATGTCGATGCGCGATGCCGTCATTATGGCTATGAGCGAAGAGATGCGCAGAGATGAGAATGTATTCCTAATGGGCGAGGACGTAGGTATCTTCGGTGGTGACTTCGGTACGTCCGTTGGAATGCTTGAGGAGTTTGGCAAGGAACGTGTGCGTGACACTCCAATTAGTGAGAACGCTATCTCTGGCTGTGCCGTAGGTGCCGCCCTTACTGGTATGCGCCCTATCGTAGACGTTACCTTCATGGACTTCATCGTCTATATGATGGACAATATCGTCAATCAAGCAGCTAAGACCCGCTATATGTATGGCGGTAAGGGTTCCGTCCCCGTTGTGTTCCGCTGTGCTGCTGGCTCTGGCGTAGGTTCAGCCGCCCAGCACTCACAGAGCTTGGAGGCTTGGTTCTGTCATATCCCCGGGCTCAAGGTTGTAGCTCCGGGTACACCTGCCGATCTCAAGGGGCTGCTCAAGGCATCAATCCGCGATAATAACCCCGTGATCTTCTTGGAGTACAAAGCCGAGTACAACGTCAAGGGTGAGGTGCCAGTGGATCCCGAGTTTATCATCCCTCTTGGCAAGGCCGAGCTCAAGCGTACGGGTAAGGACGTGACCGTGATTACATACGGTCGTATGCTCCGTCGTGTGCTCGAGGCAGCCGATGCCGCACGTGAGAAGGGCATCGAGGTGGAGGTTGTGGACCTCCGTACCCTAATGCCACTAGACAAGGATACGATCCTAGAGTCTGTGAAGAAGACTGGTCGTGTCTTGCTGGTCAATGATGCTCATAAGACAGGAGGCTTCATCGGCGAGATCTCTGCGATGATTGCCGAGAGTGATGCCTTCGACTACTTGGACGGACGTATCCTGCGTTTGGCTGCAGATGATATCCCTGTCCCCTACAACCACGCTCTAGAAGATGCTATGCTCCCCAAACCCGAGCGCATCCTCAAGTATATCGAGCGTCTGGTTGAGAAGCGTTAGTCATTATTAACTCCTAGGTAGGCACAAGGGTGTATCATAAATCGGTTAATACTACGTTGGTGATATATCCGTGTGCTTGTCTAGTGTAATTTGCAAAAGCTATGAACTGTAAGCTCAATCCATTCTTGGCTTTCGATCGCCAGTGCGCAGAGGCTTTTGACTTCTATGCTCAGGTGTTCGGTGGCGAGGCTAAGATCTTTCGCTTCAGAGAGATGCCCGATGGAGGTCCAGAAACGACTATCCCCGAGGAGTATGCCGACTGTGTGA
Organism: Porphyromonas sp. COT-290 OH860; assembly: GCF_000768935.1. NCBI lineage: Bacteria > Pseudomonadati > Bacteroidota > Bacteroidia > Bacteroidales > Porphyromonadaceae > Porphyromonas > Porphyromonas sp. COT-290 OH860. The sequence goes on from NZ_JRAR01000025.1 coordinate 15,488, forward strand.
TGTATGCCGAGCTCCCCGTGGGCGACAATGTGCTTATGGGATATGACCATCTCCCCGAGAAGGCGTACACCGATACTAACCAACGCTTGCGTATCGGTACCAATAGCTACATCAGCATCAGCCTAGAGGATCGCTCCGAGGCCGATCGTATCTTCGGAGAGCTGGCCGAGGGAGGCAAGTTTGCCAGTCCTATGCACGATACGTTCTTTGGCTACTTCGGATCTTTGATCGATCGCTTTGGCGTGCAGTGGATGGTTCATGTCGAGGCTATATAGGGCTATTCGGGGCTTTGTTTAGCTCGTTTTCAGTGCCCATTCGTATAGCTCTTTTCGGTGGTTGTATGATCACCGAGGGGGGCTTTGGGTGCAAGGGCTTAGGTTTATCAGCTCGCTTTGCAGATTGCCTCTGGAGGCACAGCCACATTTTATCAATACGTTATATAAGTAAACTCAAAAAATATTTCAATGCGACAAAACATCATTAAGGCGCTAGAGTACTTCTCTACGCTCCAAGGACTTGGTTATAAGCTCATTCGTGTAGCTATCTTGATTATCTTCGTTTGGATCGGCGGGCTCAAATTTGCCAACTACGAGGCCAACGGTATCGTTCACTTCGTGGCTAATAGCCCTCTGATGAGCTTCTTCATGAAGAACGCAAGCAATGAGGTAACTCTAGAAGACGGCCGAGTAGTCAAGGAATATACGCTCAATAAGGTGCCAGAGGGTAAGTACGATGCTGCTAAGAGTGCTTGGCACGAAGAGAATGGTACCTATCTATTCTCTCGTGGACTGGGTATCCTGATCATGATCATCGGTATCTTGGTTTTCTCTGGTATGTTTTGTCCGTACTCTGGTGTCATCGGCGAGCTACTCTGTATCATCATGACGCTTGGGACACTTAGCTTCTTGATTACTACGCCCGAGACTTGGGTGCATGCTTCTCCCGAGGCTTTGGCTGCCGGTGAGTGGGCAGACGGATTCCCCTTCCTCTCTGGCGCCGGTCGTCTAGTGATTAAGGATACTGCTATCTTGGCTGGCGCTGTGGTGCTTCTCTCCGATAGCTCTCGTCAGCTTCTGGCTAGACTGAAGAAGTAGATCTATATCGTAAGAATACTCAATCAACAGTATAATGGAAAATGAGAAACTAAGAGCCACGCCAGCGGCTCGTTCGCTTGCCCACCGAATGGGTATCGAGCTTAACCAGATCGTTGGCTCTGGCTACAAGGGGCGTATTCACCGTGAAGACGTCGCCAACTTTACCTACATTGAGCGTGCAGGAGTTACACCTCTTGCTCGTAAGATCGCCGAGGCGCACAACATCAACGTGGAGGAGCTCAAGGGAACGGGCTTCAGAGGCAAGGTTACTCGTGCCGATGTCTTGGCTGCCGTAGGAGAAACAGGCGAGCCCAATCTGGAGCGTATCTTAGACGCTTTCACCATACCATCTCCCGAGCGTAAGAAGACCAACTTCGCCACTCCGGGTAAGAACGAGGCGCCAGAGATGAAGGCTCCAGCAGCCGCCTCTACCGCAGCCCCCTCTGCTTCAGCAGAGCCCAAGGGCGATGTGGAGATTGTACCCATGAATATGATGCGCCGTGTTATCGCTAAGCGAATGAGCGAGAGCTATTTCTCAGCGCCCACTTTCGTACTCAACTATGAGGTTGATATGGGAGAGGCGTCTAAGCTTCGTGCTCAGCTTATGGAGCCAATCAAGGAGAAGACGGGTAAGAAGCTCACGGTAACAGACATTGTTTCGCTTGCCGTAGTTCGTACACTGATGAATCACCCCTATATTAATGCTTCGCTCTCGCCCGACGGTAGCCAGATTGAGCTGCACAACTACGTTAATCTAGCTATGGCTGTAGGTATGGACGAGGGGCTACTTGTGCCAGTGGTGCACAGAGCTGAGAAGATGGGGCTTACAGAGCTGATGCTTCGTCTGAAGGATATTACCGAGCGTGCCGCAGGCAAGAAGCTAACGCCTGCCGATCAAGAGGGTAGCACATTTACTATCTCTAACCTCGGAATGTATGGAGTGGAGAGCTTTACCTCAATCATCAATCAACCCAACTCGGCGATCCTCTCCATTGCAGGAACGAAGGAGATCCCAGTGGTGCGCAATGGTGAGGTTGTGATCCGCCCGATTATGAAGATGAGTCTGACGAGCGACCACCGTGTGATCAATGGTCTAGCTGCTGCCAAGTTTATGCAGGAGCTCAAGGCTACGCTAGAGAATCCGCTACCTCTATTGGTTTAAGCCGGATCAACTAAACAGTCAAATACAAACAATAGAATAATAGAGAAATGGCAACAGAAATCATTATGCCCAAAATGGGTATTGATATGACCGAAGGCGAGATCGTTCGCTGGGTGAAGCAGGAGGGAGAAGCCGTCAAGAAGGGAGAAGTAATCCTTGAGATCATGACCGATAAGACGAGTGCCGAGGTCGAAGCCGAGGCCGATGGCGTCCTCTTGAAGATTGTACACGGCGATGGTACTACTGTACCTATCGCCGAGGTGATTGGCTTCATCGGTGAGGCTGGCGAGAGTTTGGAAACGGTCCGTACCAAGGACGAAATACTACCAGATGCTCCGGCTCCCGCCCCAAGCGACACGACGGGCAAACTGCCACTCATACGTATGGAAGGTGACTACCATGTAGCTGTGATCGGTGGTGGCCCTGCTGGTTACGTAGCTGCTATCAAGGCAGCTCAGATGGGTGCTAAGGTCGCCATTATTGAGAAGAGTGAGTTTGGCGGTACTTGCCTCAACAAGGGTTGTATCCCCACGAAGACCTTCCTACGCAATGCCGAGATCCTAGAGGGTGTAGCACAGGCTGCTGCTCGTGGTATCAGCTTCAAGGATACTAGCTTCACGGTAGATATGAAGAAGCTCGTAGCCTACAAGGACAGTGTGGTGAAGAAGCTCACTGGCGGTGTTTACTCTTTGCTCAAGAGCAATGGGGTAGAGGTCTTCCGTGGTACGGCTTGCATCAATCAAGATAAGGACGTAGTGATCAACGGCAAGGAGATCATTAAGGCCGATAAGATCATTCTCGCTGGTGGATCTAAGGTTGCCCGCATTCCTATCACAGGTATCGAGCACCCAGCAGTCATGACGAGCGACGACATTCTCAGCCTGCAAGAACAGCCTGCTTCCATGGTTGTGATCGGTGGTGGTGTCATTGGTGTCGAGATGGCTCAAGCCCTCGGCGCTCTCGGTACTAAGGTAACGATCGTTGAGATGGCAGACCGCATCATTCCTGCCCTCGACCGTGAGGTATCCGAAACTCTGCGTGCAGACCTCGAGAAGATGGGCATCACAGTGATGACAGGCAAGTCTATCGACCGCATCGAAGATCGCTCTGGCCGTCTAGCTGCTGTTCTCAAGAGCGGAGAAGTGATTGAGGCCGATAAGGCTCTGCTCTCTATTGGTCGTGTGCCTGACCTAGAGGGTGTAGGCGAGCTAGACCTAGAGATTGAGAAGGGTAAGGTGAAAGTGGACAAGTATATGGAAACAAGCGTCAAGGGTGTTTATGCTCCCGGCGACGTCAATGGTATCAAGATGCTTGCCCACACGGCCTTCCGTATGGCTGAGGTAGCGGCAGAGAACGCGCTGCATGGCAACCACGTAGAGCTCAAACTCCTCTCCGCCCCTTCGGTAGTGTACACTCGCCCAGAGGTGGCTATGGTGGGTCTGACAGAGGATCAAGCCCGTGAACACTATGGTGAGATCCGAGTGGGTAAGTTCCCATTCGTGGCCAATGGTCGTGCGCTAGCTTCTGGCGAAACAACAGGTTTCGTCAAGGTTATCCTAGACAATAAGTACGGCGAAATCCTTGGTATCCACATCATCGGTGCTATGGCTGCCGAGATGATCAGCCAAGCCTCTCTCGTCATGGAGATCGAAGCCACTGCCGAGGAGGTGCTCGCCACGATCTATGGTCACCCAACTTACTCAGAAGCTCTCTACGAAGCGATTGCCGATGCCCTAGGCGTGGCTATCCACCTTCCTGCCAAGAAGAAGTAAGCAACTGGGCTTTCAGCTAATAAGAACCCCTCTTTGAGCTATCTTGTCTCAAGGAGGGTTTTTTTGTGTCCCGATCTGAGGGAAATTTTACTCGAATAGATTAGCGATAACTTTAACCAGAAGACTCACAGCTCCGACGATATTGACCGAAGGCACAGGCTCCATGCGCCGACTTATCGGATTGTAGTGATACTGCACGCCAATCTCTATCGGCCCACTGCCCTCGATGTAGAAGCCGATACCACCGCCTAGTGAGGGCGACCATTGGTTGAGATATGGATGAATGGAGCTGCCCATGATGCCCTGATGTATAGAGGTGTGCGCATTGCCATAGAGATACACGTTCTTCCCTAGAGCATAGTCTAGCCTACCACCTAGATAGTATTGGATGCCATGTAGTCCATGTAGCCCGATTTGCCTTGGAGTAGTGTACCGAGATAACCCCGAATACAGTTGCAAGCGAAGCCGATCGCTCATATTCGCCTGCAGCGAGAGGTGTGGATTCCAGTACTGATACCGTATTTGTTCCCTAAAGGCTACACCTAGATCGATGCGTAGATCTTGCCTCGGCGATATGGATAGCCCCGTGTAGAGCTGATACATCTGCTCCGGTACGGGCTGATAGGGAAAATGTGTATAGCCTAGCATCCCTGAGGCATTGAGCCGAATAAGTGGATTCAGCTGTGTACTCAGATTAATTTGCTTCGCATATAATTTCGTATTCGCATAGCTCAATTCTTCAATTTGCTCAGGGAAGCTCTCTAACCGTAGCCGACCAATCGAGAAAACTCTTCGACTTGTGGCAGGTGGAGCTAGTTTAACCTTGGGGATAGGAGTTAAATCCCCGAGCATGGTAGGGCGAGTGAGTTCGGGTAGCTGTAGCCGAGGTTGGTAGGATTGTGCCTGCGGTTGGATTGAGGCACTTAGCTTGAGCGTAGAGTCTAGGCTGAGCTTGGGGAGCTCAAGTACATCTCTGGCTCTGAAGTTGAGGCTGTCTATGGGTATGATGGAGTGGCTAATCTGGGAGAATAGGACGTCCCTCGGTAGTGAGAAAGAGGAGAGGCAGATTAGGCCTAGGGCATAGATGCGCTGGTGCCGCATAAAGAAGACGAGTGTAATGGGTGAGTTTCTGCTCTAGAAACGTCCATACACCCGTCTTTATTGCGGCTTCGTCTGAGCTATTCGTAGTCTAATTAGCTATATGCAGGTAGGTTAAGGATTCTTCGACGGATCGCCCATGCAAAAAGCGTAGCACATAGAACGAGTAGCGCCAGCCCAGTGATCAGCATTGGTAGGATACTTCCCCCAGCTAGGTTGTGGAGTATAGCCTGCCCCCAAGCTAGATAAAGGCTACGTAGTATCAGCACAATACCTGCCGATAGGACTAGGGCAAGAGCATTAAGGCTAAAGGTGAGTAGCCAGTAAGGTCGGTAAATGTCCCTAGGGCTGTAGCCGATGAGCAGTAGTGTTGTTAGCTCTTTGGTATTCTTCTGTAGGAGCAGGTAGATGCTTAGCATCAGCAGATAAGCGGAGAGTAAGCTGATGAGTAGCCCAAGAGCAAAGACTCCCGAGGCGATGAGGCGCAAAATCGCCATACCTTCTCCAGCTGTGTTGCCTCCCTCTATTTGGTAGCCATGCAGGCGAATATACTCGCCTATGGTTGGTTCGCTTGGGTTGTGCGCTTGTAGGATCAGCCTAGAGGGGGGCGCCTCGATGCCTTGTGCGTATTGGCTATTGGCCCACGAGATAAAGCTCTTGGGGACTAGGATTGTGTTGAGGCGGTTGCTGAAAGCTACGATGCGCCCTTCGTACACATCTTCACGTCCCTGTCCTTGTACCGTAATACTTAGAGGAATACGAGAGATGCCCGCTTCTGAGATCTGCGGCAATCCTTGGCTCTGGGCAAAGGCGGCGTTGTACAGACCTAAATATTGTCTAGGAATGATAATCGGTAGTACGGTCTGTCCCGGTGTGAATGTCCAGTCTTCGGGAGATACATCTAGGAACTCGTTGGGGACGGCCTCGAAGAAAATATAGGTATAGAGCTCAATGCCGAAGTGTATGGCTGCCGTTACCCTAAACTTAGCTGGAGTGAACTGCCCAAGGCGTTTGGTAAAACTCTGTTTCCTTAGCCCAATTATCTCGTCCTTGGAGAAGGTCGTTGCTCCTCGGCTGAAGAGCTTATCGGATTGAACGGGTTTGGAGAGAATGATATAATCGCTGGGGAGTAGTCGGTCTGAACCATTGATTGTCTTGGCAGCATCTTGGTAGAACTGAATGCCGAGGAGTAGGATGACTAGGCCGACTAGGTTGGCAACGAAGAAGCCAACCAACTGCCCTCGATTGAGGTGCTGACGTAGCAGACGTAGGACGAGCTTATTCATCACAGTTGGTAGATATGCTGGTAGGGTAGTGGTAGAGCCTTGCCCACAGAGGTACAGACGATGGCAGCCCCTTGACGATGAGCCTCGGCGATGATGAGCTCTGCCACGATCGCACCATTGGCGTCGTCTAGATGGCTGATTGGCTCGTCTAGCAGTATGAAGTCTAGCGGCTGCATCAGCAGACGCACTAGAGCCACACGTTGCTGCTGACCAAGGGACAGTTTGCCTGCAGGTTGATCTATCTTGTCGCTGATACCGAGCAGAGTGAGCAGGCGTACAATCTCCTCTGGTGAGTGCTGCTGGGTAAGTTGATTCTTGATTTGTATGTTTTCCCAGACGCTTAGGTTGTCGAATAGCTTGAGCTCTTGGAAGAGTAGCCCTATCGACTCTCTGCGTATGGTAGACCACCGCTCGGGTTTAATCTCTCGAATATCCTCTCCGTCGAAAGTGATTCGTCCCGTGTAGTCCGAGCGATGTCCGTAGAGGTAGCTACAGAGCGAGGACTTGCCAGCTCCAGAGGTAGCCTCAATCAGATAGAGCTGTCCCCGCTCTAGGGTTAGGCTCTGGTGCCAAACCTCGGAGCAGGGACAACCCTCTGTGAATACTTGAGGGACTACGCCCTCCAAGCCGATACGCTGGATCATTGAGTGACTTCAGTCTCTTGAGTCGCTTCCTCCGCTACTACTGGAGCAGATTGCTTTGCCTCCGAGACTTCACGGATCATATCGACAAGTTGCTTGAGGGCGTTTGTCTTAGCATCTTTGAAGTGTAGCTCGGTTGAGCTTATGTTCTTATCATTATAGCAGGAAGTCAGGCTGACCAACTTCTCTACCTGATGCTTGATGAGGGGTTCTCCTGCTAGCTCGCTGGCAATGCGGTCTACCTTGAGAATCTGAGCGATGTTTACTAGCAGCACCGAAGGCGACTTGCCGAGGAGCTGTCCCTCTGGCATCTCCGAGGCGTTCTGCTTATGCTCTTGCCAAGTCTGTTCTGTGGGTAGTGAGGAGATATAGAAGATGTTGTCCTTGACGCCGAAGGAGATCGTCATCTTGTCAATGATGGTCTGATAATTTTGGTTGTCAATCTTGACAAAGTCGGCATTGACCCCTCCCTCCTGCTCTACGGCTTGGGTGTAGAAGTAGTCTAGCAGACTGACCATAGGTTGCTCGTCGTTGAGCTTGGCCATCAGAGTAGCACCGACGTAATCCTCATGTAGCTCCATCAAGCCTATGGTGATGTCTCCATCTAGGCTAGCGATTGGGGTGGAGAAATTTACTCCCTCGGCCTCCGCCATAGCGAGTATCACACCGAGCGAACCTCCAGAAATGAGCTTGAGTAGCTTGTTCCCATCTAGGCCGATGTTTAGGAACGCCAAAGAAGATGCAGGGAAGTACTTGATAAATTCGCCACTGGAGGGCTTCGCTATTTTGTAGATTTCTTCTAGGCTTTGCTTGGCTTTGAGGTTCTCTGTGTGTATCCTCTGGGCATACGTGAGTTTACCTGCCTCGAAGGCTATGCTATTGATAGCATAGCAGCTGTCGATATTGAAGGAATAGATCTCACGTGCCATTGAGGCGCCTAGAGCTCCATATCCCTGCATAGCCATATCCATCATACCACCTAGAGAGTAGAACATGCGTAGATCACCCTGCTCTTGCTCCATCTCTTTGTATGCGCTATGCTTAGTGATGGACTCGCTCCCCTTGCGTTTCATTGCCTCGCCTAGGTGTTTGAGCTGTACATCTCGACCAGTTGCCTTGCCGAATGTGACGATGCATGAGCGGTTGTCATAGCCAAGTAGCCCAGTATTGTTGAGGTTAACAAAATGATATCCATCTTGAGTGCTGATATTGACTTCTTTGCCGTCTGTTTTGAAGGACTCTCTGATGAACGTCTCTAGCTTACTCTCCGAGTCTACTTGAACCACTAGAGCAAACGAGACGTCTGGGCTGGAGAACACATATACGGGAGCCTTGAGCGATAGCCCAGCCTCTCTTGGGTCTGCGATGAGCTTTTGGAAGTATTTGATCTGCTCTGGCGATAGAGAGCTCTGAGCCTCTTCTGCAAACTTCGCCCCGAGGATTTTGGCATCTTCCGCAGTGTAGCCAGACTTGTCTACTAGATTTTGCAGGTTGATAGAGGCGACGAAAATCGCATCTGCGGGGATACGCTCTGCGTGCTCATTCTTTCTGGAACACGAGAAGAGGGCAGCTCCCACAATGAATAGTAGCAATAGTCTGCTTAGTAGGTTCTTGTTCATAAAGTCTACTTCGTTAAATGTAATAGTTAATGAATAGTGCTAACAAATGTATCAAATAATAGTAGATAAGCCAAAATAAGTGCCCTTGTTGCTGATCTCAAGGTTTTATTTTTGAGGTGTTTGTATTCTTATGGGGTAGTGCTGGATAGAGATAACCGACCCATACTACGCAGCCCTTGCGGCTGGCGTAGTATGGGTCCGGCTCCTTGGGTCACCTTCTTTGGGGAAGACCATATCTACCAGAGGTAGTAGTCTTGCCAATCAGTGAACATGTGAAACGTTAGCCCGATACCCACTGCGCTCAGCCACCAAGGCAATCCCAACCGCCTATAAGGCAAGAAGCACATAAGAATGTAGAAGGGAATGAGGTAATAGCTATGCAAGAAGTGAAAGCCGATGCTACATCTGTCTGGGTCGAAGATAGGTGTGGCCAAGAGATGGTCTAGATCCACAAGCATCGTCAGGAGCATCACGATGTATGCCATACGCCTGCGGTCTCTAGGGAAGAATATCCAAGCTAGCAGTAGAGGGGCTACTAGATGTAGCGAGTAGTGGACGAGGGTTTGTAACATGGCGGACTAGACTTTAGAGTTGGAGTGCTCCTACAAGCTGATTGATATCGTCGATGCCGTGGCGATGCATATAGTCCTCGATACCCGTGACGATTGTCTCGGTTATTGATGGATTTACGAAGTTGTAGGTCCCTACCTGTATGGCCGAGGCTCCCGCTAGTAGAAACTCGATCGCATCTGTGGCTGAGGCGATACCGCCCATACCTATGATGGGTACTTGGACAGCCTTAGATGTCTGCCACACCATGCGTAGCGCTACGGGCTTGACGGCTGGTCCCGAGAGTCCACCAGTGACAGTAGATAGGATAGGCCGACGGCGCTCTGCATCTATGGCCATGCCGAGTAAGGTGTTGATCATAGAGATACTGTCTGCCCCCTCTGCCTCTACGGTACGAGCGATCTCCGTGATATCCGTCACGTTTGGGGATAGCTTGACGATGAGCGTCTTGGGGTAAACACGTCTGACGGCACGGACAACCTCGGCTGCACCTGCACAGGTAACACCGAAAGCCATGCCACCCTCCTTGACATTGGGACAGGAGATGTTGAGCTCAATAGCTGGCACATTGGGCAGTGATGCGATCATCTCTGCCGTTGCGATATAGTCCTCTACTGTAGAGCCACTCACGTTTACTACGACCGCTGTGTCCAAATGCGCTATCTGCGGATAAATCTCTTGGCAGAAGTGATGTGCACCTTTGTTTTGCAGCCCAACAGCGTTCAGCATACCTGCGGGAGTCTCTGCCATGCGTGGATAGGGGTTGCCTTGACGTGGATGTAGAGTTGTGCCCTTGACTACGATCCCTCCTAGACGCGCTAGATCGACGAAGTCGGTGTACTCCAGACCATAGCCGTATGTGCCAGAGGCCGTCATGACGGGGTTCTTGATCGTTAGCCCGCCGATATTTACTTGTGTCTTTACCATTTTAGTTCTTTGGAGTTGAAAACAGGCCCTTCTGTGCACACGCATACGTTACCTCTCTCGTGTACATCTTCCACACAGCATAGACAAGCGCCTAGACCGCACGCCATTGTGTTTTCTAGCGATACCTCGCAGTCTATACCTCGCTCTTTGGCCAAATGAGCCACTGCCACCATCATTGGTTTGGGGCCGCAGGTGTAGATACGGTCATACTGGGCCTCTTGCCAGAGAGGGTGGTCGGTTACTCGTCCATGTACTCCCATGGTACCATCATCTGTAGTTAGGTGCAGTGTGCCATAGCGACGAAACTCGTCTAGTAGGACCAATTGATCTGCAGTGCGCCCACCTAATAGGATCTCGGAGTGGATACCCCTATCTGCAAATGTCTTGGCTAGATAGAGCATTGGAGCTGTCCCAACGCCACCCCCCACGAGTAGGGGGCGCTTGGCTCCCTCTATGCGGAAGTAATTACCTAGCGGAAAGATTAGACTGAGCTGGTCGCCCACTTTGGCCTCGGTAATGGCCTCCGTACCACGTCCTACACGTGCCACAAGTAGCCAGAGCTCACCCCTAGCCTCGTCTACATTGCAGACAGATATAGGGCGGCGTAGGAGAACCTCTCCATTCGGGGCTTGTACCTCCACGAACTGCCCTGCGTACATGGCAGGCAGGAGCGCTCCCTCGGGCATTCTAAGTTTAAGTAAATGGTTACCTCTGCCAAGCGCAAGGTTTTCGCTTAGCTGTAGAAGAGCTATTTGTTTCTTCGCAATCATTCTGTCAGACTGAAAATTCGACGATTTCTGCCTCAAAGATAGCTAAAACAGACGAGTGATGCTTATGCCTAAGCGATTGGGCTATCCGCTATCGTTTGACCAAATTTTTGGCTCAGATATTCAATTTAACTAGGCAGCACAATCATGGATAGATGTCCAGATCGTGAACTCATAGTCCTCGTTACTTAGTTCGTTCACAGTGAAATGGAACTTTTTTTGAGCGAATTTGATTGGATGTCAATCTCTCAATCGACTAGTCCAAGCGATCTATTCTGAGGCATATCGGCATCTCTCTGGCTGGGAGTTTGCTAGTTTTATTAGATCATAATTTCTCATCTTTTCTGTTAATTATTGTGAATAATTTAGCTCTAGAATTTAATGAATGGAAGGAAGAGTTTGGGAAGCTAGTTCGACTTTTAGGGAAATTAGTGGGAAGATTTTTTAAGGTTGGTGGACTAATCTATTGAGATGTGTCCACCAATCTCGGGAGATTGATGGGGAGAGACTGCGAAATGCTCGTTCTGTTACGATGAAGTCGCCTAGAATATTTATTTATACATTTGTGTTTTAGGTAATTGTAATTATGCTGTTTAAGACGGGTATTTTAGCTTGTCTGGAGCCAATGCCCCAAAATGAGGTCGGAAGCAGCCTAAGGCTTGCTAGGGGGCAAATACGAGGTGTCGTGTTTTTTCGCTTGGAGGTTAAGAACCTGCTCAATCATCATACGAAAAAGTAAAAGAGTGTATATCATTTGATGCTTCCATGCAAAAGTATGGGAGTTAGGAGTAAGGGGAAGCGAGAAAAGGCTATCTGCTTGATTATCAGCATTTCTTTCGTTTGGGTGCATTGGCTTGCACCACGGAAAAAGGCAAAAAAGAGCAGTTGAAAGAACGAGTTCAGTTACCAAATCGTTCCCTTTTAGGGGCTTCGGAAGAGGTAAGCAAAAAGTGGTAACTAACATGGTGTTTTCTCTCTTGTTTTCAATGTTTTGCATAGCGATAGCTAGCTCTTAGAGGTCTAACTTTGTAAATAAAAACGACAATGAAAGAAAAGACATTGAAGCTACTCTTTTACCTCAAGCGAGGCACACAGAGTAAGGAAGGAAAAAGCCCCATTATGGCTCGCCTCAGTGTGGGACGAACAATGGTGCAATTCAGCTGTAAAATTGCTTGCTCTCCCCAGCTATGGGATAGCCGTAAGAGCAGGCTCGTGGGCAAGAGTGCCGAAGCCGTATCTGTAAACGCAGAACTCGACCGCTTGCAACTCGCTGTACATCGTGCCTTTGAGTATTTGCAGAGTAAGCAGGGGGAAGTGGTAACAGCAGAGGAGGTTAAAGCCACGCTTTTCGGCTTAAACAGCGATAGCCAAGGGCTGCTTTATCATTTGGAGACCATTGCACAATGGGTCCCCTTCGTCGCCTCAGTTCCTTCGAGTCCTGTTTTTGCTGCTTGAGGCTGTGTTTTTCAGTGGTAGTATCCTCCCCCTTTACCCCGACCTTGTGAGCAATGAGCTACAAGGTCGGGGGATTTTGTGCTCATTTGGCTGCTTGAAGTACAAGGAGCCCTGGCATACGCTTGAGATTGTACGCCATAGCTTCAAGGATATTCTGTGTATGCGTTCGCTCTAACCCTCGGTAGCGACAGCGTCCGCCCCAAGAACCACCGACGAATACTGCCAAAGGTCCGTTCTATCAAGCACCTTGTCTTACTGATCACACGGTTGAATGCCTTCTGACTCTCGTTAAGAGTCTTCCCACGAATAGCCTTGAGAGACCGTTGCACGTCATTTTGCCTCTTTTGGGCTAGATGTGCTGTTAGATGTGTTGAATATATCCATGATTATTAATATCTTTAATATGTAATTAATTGTATCGACATGGCAACCAAACCAACCGAACAAGCTCCGAGCTTCCTACAAGTATATACTCAGGTTCGTCGTGACCGTATGAAGCACTCCTTTCTCCGCCAAATCAATGCTTGCGTTGATTGGCGCGGTATCCGCACGCTACTGAACAAGAAGTACACCAAGACACAGAATGCCGTAGGTAACCCTGCCTACGATGCCTTGCTGATGTTCAAGATCCTTTTGCTAGAGACTTGGTATGG
>NZ_JRAR01000026.1:0-334 GCF_000768935.1 Porphyromonas sp. COT-290 OH860
AGCACCTTGTCTTACTGATCACACGATTGAATGCCTTCTGACTCTCGTTAAGAGTCTTCCCACGAATAGCCTTGAGCATAATGCCATCCACCAAGCCATGACCAGCCAAGTACTCCGAATTCTTTTTGCTACAATAGCCTTTGTCCGCTAGTACACTTACCCCTGATGACAACTCGGATTTCTCGATTAAGTCGGGCAAGGCAACCGTATCGGCACAATTAGCGGGGGTTGTAATCAGGGCTTCTACCAAGCCTTGATCATCGGTAAGCACGTGTTTCTTATACCCATACCGATAATGCTTGCCTTTGCGTACCCAACGAGCCTCTGCATCAAC
>NZ_JRAR01000027.1:0-13829 GCF_000768935.1 Porphyromonas sp. COT-290 OH860
TACCTCGCCAATCAACGCAAGCATTGATTTGGCGGAGAAAGGAGTGCTTCATACGGTCGCGACGAACCTGAGTATATACTTGTAGGAAGCTCGGAGCTGGTTCGGTTGGTTTAGTTGCCATGTCAATACAGTTAATTACATATTAAAGATAGTAATAATCAGAGATATATACAACGTTTCTAACCGAAAACAGGCAAAATGCCGTGCAACGGTCTCCAAGATATTATTCTATATCAATCGCAGTAAAGTAAGACAAGACGGCCATACGGCCATCCTTTGCCGTATCACCGTTGACGGAGCATCGACAGTCATGAACACCGGAGAGGAGTGCACTCCCGAAGAGTGGAATGTAAAGCAAAGCGAAACATCCGACCGGAAACTGAATCTCCGGCTGCAGATGTTCAAGGAAAAGATAGAGCAGGCTTACGTCGAGACCCTTCGACGTGACGGGGTTGTCAGTGCCGAGTTGCTGAAGAATCATTTGCAGAGAACAAACTCTGTTCCGACGATGCTTTTGGAAGCAAGCCGGACAGAATTACAATCGATTGAAGCATGTATCGGTAAATCCAAAAGCCCAAATACATATCGGAATAATTTTTACTGCGACAGGGAATTGAGCCGCTTTGTCAGGAGTAAGAGGGAGACAGACATTCCGATACCGACTCTGAACATCGCTTTTTTCGACGAATATCGTTTTCACCTGAAAAAAGAGGGTTATGCCCCTGCTACCATCAACATGCATCTTTGCTGGTTGAGCCGCCTAATGTACAAGGCTGTCAGCAGGCGGGTGATTCGCTTCAACCCGTTTGAAGGAGCAAAGTATGAAACGGAGGAACGCAGTCCCCGTTTTTTGCAGAAGAGCGACATCGCCAGACTGCTGGCATTCCCCGTGCAGCATGAGGAGGTGGAACTCTGCCGGAGGATGTTCCTTTTCTCGGTCTTTACAGGTCTGGCTTTTGCCGACATGCAAAGTTTGCGTGCCTCGCACATCGAGATGAACGGAGAAGGGAGACGTTATATCCGGAAAACGAGACTGAAGACGGAGGTGGAAAGTCTTATTCCCCTGCATCCGATAGCGGAACAGATTCTTGCGCTTTATATAAAAAATAGAGACAATGAAAGTGATTATATGATATTCCCTGATCATGTAAGTGTCGGGAAGTTGAAGAACCGGTTGAAAGCCCTTGGTTTGGCATGCGGTATCCGGCAACCGCTGACCTGGCATGTTGCCCGACACAGCTTCGGGACAATGACTTTGGAGGCAGGTATTCCGATGGAAAGCATTGCCAGAATGATGGGGCATTCATCTATTTCTAGCACACAAATTTATGCCCAAATCACAGATCAGAAGATTTCAAGGGATATGGATCGGTTGATGACAAATATTTCGTCATTATATTATGTAAAACAATCGTAATTCAATATCTTTGCATGGGATTTATACCTTTTTATCCAATAAAAAGCAATTAAAATGCTTACATTTATAGATCTGTTTGCAGGCGCAGGAGGATTGTCCGAAGGTTTTATTCGGGCAGGTTATACCCCTTTAGCACATATCGAAATGGACAAGTATGCCTGCGACACACTGAAAACCCGTGCTGCTTTTCATTGGCTAAAAGCCAACAATCAATTACAAAAATACAAAGATTATCTTTATAATAAACAGGAAAAAACCGATGGCAGCAAACTTTGGGCGCAAGTTCCGCAGGAAATAACTGACAGCGTTATTCACGAGACTATCGGCGAAGGTACCATAGAAAATATTTTTGCAAAGGTAGATAAACTCAAAGGCGATAAGCAGGTTGATATTATCATTGGTGGGCCGCCTTGTCAGGCTTATTCTGTGGCAGGCAGGGCAAGAATGGGCAAAGCTGCGGAAGAAGACCCTCGCAATGAACTCTATAAGTATTATGTAAAGTTTCTTGAATATTATCAACCTGAGATGTTTGTATTTGAAAATGTTTTAGGTATCCGAACTGCCAAGAAAGGGCAACCTTTTGAAGATTTGAAACGACTTGTAGATAAAGCCGGGTATATGATGGAAGACCATATACAAATAGCTTCACAATATGGTGTTTTACAACATAGGCAAAGGGTAATTATTGTGGGCTGGAGAAAGGGCACGAAATTTCATTACCCTGAACTGAAAATAGAACAAAATAATTACGAAGTACTAAAAGATTTATTTTCCGATTTACCGGAACGCAAGCATGGAGAGGGTCAGTTATGCAAACCAACTCTGTACATAAAGCCTCTTTCAAAAATGGAATATCTGAAAAAATCAAGTATCCGCAGTAGTGATTTTGATTTTACAACACAGCATATTGCCAGACCAAACAATGCAAACGATCGCGAAATATACAAAATGGCAGTTGACATGTGGCTGAACGAAAAGAAACGTATTGATTATTCGAAAATTCCTGCTCACCTTCAACACCACAAGAATAAGGAAACATTTCTCAATCGTTTTCAGGTTGTTGACCCTTATGGGTGTTGCCATACAGTTGTTGCCCATATTGCTATGGATGGACATTATTACATTTATCCGACACTTTCCCCAACAATAGAAAATGTTCGTTCAATAACCGTTCGCGAAGCCGCCAGACTACAATCTTTTCCAGATGATTATTTTTTTGAAGGTAGCAGAAGTGCAGCATTTAAGCAAATAGGTAACGCTGTTCCTGTGGTTTTGGCTCATAAAATTGCAGAAGAAATAAAAAAACAGCTACTTCTATGAATACAATTCAATTTCAATATTTTCCAAAAAACAATCAAATACCAGAATATTTACAAAATATTGTGAGTGTATTTAATACAAACAGTTCTTCTATTTGCTCGATTCACAACGAGTTAGATAGTAATACTGTTCTTGGAATAGTATCGAACGGATTGATTAGTTTAGGCTTTGAAATCGAAAGAAGCAAAAAGCGAGAAGACAAAATCCAAGTTCCAGTTTTATTTGGGAAAAATGGGAAAATGGAACAATCTTTTGATGCAGACGGATATCATAAAGAAAAAAAGATCGTCATTGAGGTTGAAGCAGGGCGTGCTGTAACCAACTACCAATTTCTCAAAGATCTATTCCAAGCTTGTGTGATGAGTGATGTCGATTATTTGGTTATAGCCGTAAGGAATATTTATCGAAAAAATCAAGATTTCGAGAAAGTAATATCTTTTTTCAATACTCTTTATGCCTCGGGAAGACTTATTTTGCCATTAAAAGGCATATTAATAATTGGATACTGAAATATCATGAATTACAATATAATACGAAAAACACAAGCTATTCCTGAAGCCGCCTCAATGATAGAAACATTTCGGGCAATCGGTTACAATCTTGAAACTGCTATAGCGGATATTATCGATAATTCCATTTCTGCCAATGCTCGCAATATCTATATAAATCGTATATGGAGAGGCGGTCAGTCTATTATTACAATAAAAGACGATGGAGATGGTATGAATAGTAATGAGATAATCCAAGCGATGCGACCAGGTGCGCAAAACCCATTATCTGACCGCTCTGAAAATGATTTGGGTCGTTTTGGATTAGGATTGAAGACTGCTTCATTTTCTCAATGCCGCAAACTTTCTGTACTAAGCAAACGAAAAGATTATGCTTCCGCCTTTTGGTCGTGGGATTTGGATTATGTTGCTCAAAGTGATAAATGGGAACTGTTGCAATGGATGCCAGAAGAGCTTAAAGGAGAACTAAATAGCTTATTGTCTGGAACACTTGTTGTATGGTCAGATTTAGATAGGGTTTTGCCAACAAATACTATTGAAACCGACGAAAATGCGAAACGCCGATTTTCTGATGCTTTGGATAAAGTAAAAAAGCATATTGCGATGACCTTCCATCGCTTTATCGAGGATAAAACAATCAAAATATATTGGGGCGAACATGAAATCGAAGCTTGGAATCCGTTTTGCCCAAACGAAAATAAAACACAAGAACAACCTAGCGAGAATATTAACGGTGGGGCCAAAATGAAAGGATATGTTTTGCCACACAAAAATAATTTCTCGTCAGAGCAAGAATACAAAAGAGCTGAGGGAATAAACGGATATCCAGCACAACAAGGTTTTTATGTTTATCGCGGCAAACGCTTACTTTTGGCAGGCGATTGGCTAGGGCTATTCCGCAAAGAAGAACATTACAAGTTAGTCCGCATACAAATTGATTTGCCAAATAAACTTGATACTGAATGGCAAATTGACATAAAAAAATCAAAAGCATATCCGCCTGCAGTTTGTCGTGAACAGTTGCTCTCTTATGCAAAAAACATACGTGCCATTGGTTCAGAGGTTTATCGGCACAGAGGTAAAATCTTGAAGCAGCGAGCTGGACAAAATTTTCAACCGCTTTGGCTGGAGAAGAAAAAAGATAATAAATGGTCATTTGTGGTTAATCGTGAACATTTAATGATTCAGGATTTGAAAGATTTGGCAAAGGAAAAACCAGAACAAGCGATTGAAAAACTGTTGAAGTTTCTAGAGGAAGCAATCCCTACAAAAACTATATATATTAACGAAGCACAAGGTGAAGAAAAACAGAAAACACCATTTTCCGATGTTAATACAAATCTGATAAAAGAGGTACTTGCTTTAATGTACAATAATCAAATTGGCCAGGGTAAAACGCCTGCACAAGCAAAAGCTCTGTTGAAAATACAAGAGCCGTTTAACAATTACGAAGATTTAATCGAGCAACTATAAATGAATGATAATTACCAAGTAGCGATAGAGATATGCCAGAGTATAATTGGCAGAAAAGCAAGTGTTACTGACAGCGAGATAAACGAAGCGGCCATTAAGGCAAAAATGATTTATCCAGACGTTAATGCTGTAAAGTTGAAAAACGATTTACTTTCAATGTATAGCGTTAAGATTGATGCATTCCAAATTTTGGAAGGCAGAGAACGCCGTGAGCCTTGGTTGAAAGATTTTCGGGCAAACAAGATGTCAAAGTGGGAATTTTGGATGCGCTATGCAGAATATTTGGAAAAGCATAAAAAGTTTGCGCCAAGTGTAATTTTGCAATTGGATGAGCTGACCGACAGAGTCTTGGACAAACTTTTTAACCCTCAACGCAATGAAATTCAAATCTCGAAAAAAGGACTTGTTGTAGGACAGGTTCAATCAGGTAAAACGGCTAATTATACAGGGCTTATTTGCAAAGCTGCTGACGCAGGGTTCAATCTTATCATCGTTTTGGCAGGTATTCACAATAATCTGCGAAGCCAAACACAGAACCGCATAGACGAAGGTTTTTTAGGCTTTGATACGCAATACGAAAGAGCCTACACAATGAATAATACAACAAAAATCGGAGTTGGACTTATTCCTGGTTTTGATAATGCTATAGCCAATTCATATACGACAAGTCTGGAAAAAGGTGATTTCACAAGCAGAGCAACCAATACGGCAGGCTTCAATTTCAATGCACCACAGCCTATTCTATTAGTTGTAAAGAAAAATGCTTCTGTTTTAAACCGTTTGTACAAGTGGTTGCAAACCCAGACCATAAATGAAAAAATCACAAACAAATCTCTGCTTATTATTGACGATGAAGCAGACAATGCCTCTATCAATACCAATCGTAAAGAATTAGACCCTACAACGATAAATAGAAATATTTGCAGCATAATTTCTCTATTCAATCGTTCTGCTTATGTTGGCTATACAGCAACGCCATTTGCCAACATTTTTATTCCACAGAACGAGGACGATTTGTTTCCACGTGACTTTATCATTAATATTCCTGCCCCAACAAGTTATATTGGTCCCGAAAAGGTTTTCGGGACTTCTATAATTCCAGATGACACAAACAGCGATTTGCTTCCAATAGTCTATCCCATAAAAGATTATGATTCCTTTGTGCCACAAGGACACAAAAAAGATGATGACAAACCAAAATTCGAAGATATTCCTGAATCTCTGAGAATAGCAGTAAAATGTTTTATCGTTACTTGCGCTATCCGAATAGCCAGGGGGCAGGGTACAAAACACAATTCAATGCTTATTCATATTTCTCGTTTTCAAATGTGGCAAAACCACATAAAAGAGTTAGTCGAAAATCTTTTCAATTATTACAAATACGAGATTGAAGCGAGCGACACTGCTATTTATGAAGAATTTCGTAAGATTTTGGAAGATGACACAGCAAATTACAAATCATACAAAACTATAACCAACGAAATAAAAGAGTCAAAATTTAGCGATATTGACAAAAATTTATCTGTACACTCGTGGGAAGAAATCAAACCAATGCTTTTTAAGGCAGTACAGAAAATTGAAGTAAAATCAATTAACGGAACTTCGGGCGATTGTTTGACTTACTACGAAAACGAAAAGAACGGAATTTCAGTAATCGCTATCGGTGGGGATAAACTTTCACGAGGTTTAACCTTGGAAGGACTCTCGGTAAGTTACTTCTTGCGTGCCTCAAAAATGTACGATACACTTATGCAAATGGGGCGTTGGTTTGGATATCGCCCCGGATATGTTGATTTGTGTCGCTTATTCACAAGCGAAGAGCTGAATGAATGGTTCAGACACATAACTATTGCAAGTGAGGAGTTGCGAGGCGAATTTAACTATTTGGCTGAATCGGGAGGAACACCGGAAAATTACGCTTTAAAAGTCCGCACCCACCCTGGCAGTCTGCAAATTACCTCTGTTTCAAAAATGCGCTATGCAAGACAGATTTCCGTTTCATGGGCGGGCAGATTGATAGAAAGCTATCAACTACCAATGGATAAAGGCATTAAGAAAAGAAATTTGATTGCAACTGACAATTTTATTTCAGCACAAGGAATGCCGGAAAAGAAAGGCAACAATTATTTGTGGCGTAATGTTTCGCCCGATGATGTTTGTGATTATCTCTCAAAATTCAAAGTTGCCGACAGTCTTAAGAAAGTTGATCTGGATATGATTAGCAATTACATTCAGGAACTTGTGAAAAATGGCGAATTAACTTCTTGGAGTGTAGTTGTAATGAATAAAAATCAACCTGCAGTACAGTACACATTTTCAAACAGCATACAAGCAGGCTGTTTTGACCGTAACCGCGCCGAAGATACAAATTGGAACACTTACTACATTCGTAAAAATCACATTGTTGGAAATCAATCCGATGAATTTATTGATTTGGACGAAGATTTGATAAACGCAGCATTGGAACGGACACGGCAGCGAAAGGCAGAGCTAAACAGAGTTTGGGACAAAGATTATCCTGCACCCGAAATTGTTCGACAGGAATTCCGCCCACGTACAAATCCGCTTTTGCTGATTTATCCGCTTAATCCTGAATGTGCAAATGTTAAGGATAAACATGGAAATATACAAAATGGCACGATTTCGTACAGCAAAACAGACGATCCATTTATTGGTTTTGTAATATCGTTTCCAAGCAGCAGTACCAACATTGCAATTTCATACGCAGTAAATCAGGTTGCAGAATTTGCAGAAACAGAGACTTTATTTGACAACGAAAACGATAATGTTTATGACGAATAGTAATCACATATCCAAATTGTGGAAGACGTTGGAGGAAGAGAAGAATACCGGACTGGTTAAACGCCTATATTCAAGCGATATACCTTTTTATGTTTATGCTACATTTCAGTACCCTGAAATGTATTATGGCATAGCATTTACTTTCAGTAACAATATACACATGGATATTTCTTCATTCGTCAATTTGAGAGAATTGAAAGTTATGTTATTAGCCGATACCACTTTCCCAAATTCTCGTCTATTGATAATCCAATTGTTACACCCTAACAACCGAGATGTTTTCGCTATTTTGTGTAAAAACCTGATACAGTTGGTTATTACTCTGAATACCGAAGAGAAAATAAGTCGGACTATTGTCAATCAGCTGGAAAAATGGAAAATGCTTTTTGATAAAAATAGTTCGACAG
Source organism: Porphyromonas sp. COT-290 OH860 (assembly GCF_000768935.1). Classification (NCBI taxonomy): domain Bacteria; kingdom Pseudomonadati; phylum Bacteroidota; class Bacteroidia; order Bacteroidales; family Porphyromonadaceae; genus Porphyromonas; species Porphyromonas sp. COT-290 OH860. The sequence goes on from NZ_JRAR01000027.1 coordinate 7,929, forward strand.
GTTTAACACCTGATGAGCAACAAGGACTTTTCGGTGAATTACATTTTTGCCAAAAATTTTTAGCACAATTCAATAACAGACCCAATAGTGTCCTTAACACTTGGGTTGGTGTTGATAAGGCATTACGCGATTTTCAGTACAATAGTTGGGCAGTGGAAGTCAAAACTACCTCAACCAATAATCCGCAGGCAGTAACCATCAACGGAGAAAGGCAGTTAGACGAGACCTTGCTCGACAATCTATTTTTATTTCATCTTTCAGTCGAGATTTCAAACGGTAACGGACAAACGCTTTGCCAAAAAATTTCCGAAATTCGTAAGTTTCTCGAAAATGACACCCCTGCTTTGTTGCTTTTTAATGCCAAACTGTTTGAAGCCGGATATCTGGATAGACATGAACCGTTTTATCAGGACAAGTTTTACCAAATCCGCAGCGAGAATTTTTACAAAGTTGAAAATAATTTTCCTCGCATTAGAGAGAATGAACTTCGCAGTGGTGTAAGCGATGTAAGATACGCTATCATTCTTGCAATGTGCGACGAGTATTTAGTTTCTGAAAATCAACTATTCAACATACTTAGACAATCATGAATGAAATAAATAAATTCTATCAGTCATTATTGTCGGATATTGTTTCGTTGCAGGCAGGTAGCGAAGAAGGCGATACACAAGAACAGACATTTACACGCCTTGCCGTTGAAATGCTTGCAGAGGCAGGCGAAACCGAAAATGCCGCCATTGCCTATGATGAAAAAGCATTAGGCACACGCAATCAGCATAAAATAAATGCCTACGCAATATCGGACAATTACGAAACAGTCGATTTATTTATCTCTATTTTTGACAATTCCGAGGCAATAAAAAGCATTTCAAAAGCCGATATAGAGACAGCTACAAAGCGAATCACAAACTTTTTCCGTAAAGCCATCTACAACGACTATGCAAATGAAGTTGCTGAATCGTCGCCAATTTTTGAATTTGCCAATACATTAGCTAATTTTCAAGAGCTAAAAGACAATCTTGTTCGGGTAAATGTTATAATCCTTACTAACGGTGAATACAAAGGCGATTTTCCGCAGAGTGCAACTATTTGCGGATACAATATGTTTTACAGGGTAACTGATACAAATTATCTGTATAAAATTTCAGAACAGTCTCGTGTGCCAATCGAACTTGATTTTGAGGATTTTGAAGGTGAAAAATTTGAAATTCCCTGTTTATCTGCTCCAACTGATAACCCCGATTATAAATCGTACATTGCAATCATCCCTGGTACTTGTTTGGCAAAACTTTATGAAAAATATGGGGCACGGTTGTTAGAACAAAATGTACGCTCATTTCTGCAATTCACAGGTAAAATAAACAAGGGCATACGTGATACTATTAAAACAGAACCACATATGTTCCTCGCATTCAACAATGGTATTGCCGCTACTGCCGACCATCTGGAGCTTGACAAAACCAATCGTTATATACGAAAAATCAGTAATCTACAAATTGTAAACGGAGGACAGACAACCGCATCAATATACAACACCGCAAAGAAAGATAAAGCGGATATTTCAAACATTTTTGTACAGGTAAAATTTTCAATAATTGAAAAACCTGACCAATACAGTGAAATTGTTTCTCGCATTTCTCGTTATGCCAACACCCAAAACAAAGTTAATGATGCTGACTTTTCGGCAAATAATCCCGCTTTGGTTGCTTTTGAAAAACTATCTCGTCACATATTGTCGCCAACAACAAGTGATAGCAATATGCAGACATGCTGGTTTTTCGAACGTGCACGTGGACAGTACAAAACTTTGCGAAGCAGAGAAGGGTTTACCAAATCACGCCAAAAAGCATTCGACCTGAAATACCCAAAAAATCAAATGTTCTCCAAGGTAGAACTTGCAAAATATATAAATGCATACCAAGAAATATACGATGGCAGGAAATTAGTAATTAGTCCAAATATTGTAGTGCGAGGAAACGAAAAAAACTATGCAAGGTTTATCAATAACAATATTCCAGATAATATTAAGAAAATCAACAATGTGTATTTTGAAGATGCAATTGCAAAATGCATTTTGTTTAAAACTGCAGAAAAACGTTATGGAACAAAGCTAAACGATTACAACATTGGTGAATTGCGACAAGTAGTCGTACCTTATACGCTGTCGTTATTAAATATTTTAACAAACGATAAATTAGACTTGTTTAAAATATGGAAAAATCAGAAAATATCGCAAGCATTGTCCGATTGTATTTATGATTTGATGAAACAAGTAAATCAGTTCATTTTGGATAATTCTCCCGTAACACACTACATTGAATGGGCTAAAAAAGAGGAGTGTTGGGAACAAGTCAAAAATTATTCTTGGACTTTCAATGCCAATGATATAAAAACCGAACTGATAGACGAAACCAATCCACCAAAACGAAATACAGTAGCTGATAATGAAAATAAAGAGAAGACAGCTCAACACGAAGAGGGTATTATTCGCTCAATTCCATTTACTTTGTGGAAAAAGATTGAAAAGTGGGGACGTGATTCTGGCTTTTTGTCGATTAATCAACAGACGGCAGCAAGCGATGCGGCATACAAAGTCAAGAATAACAGAAATTTTAATGATTCTGACCGCAGTAGAGCAATGGCAGTTTTTGAGAAAGTTTGCCAGCACAATATAGAGTTATTAGAAGAAGCTGACGAATTAGCAGTACAAGAAGAATCAATCACAGAGACTATCCATAGTAAAAACGATAATACAGCTTCAACCGAAATTACTTTAGAATTAATTCGAAAAATGGTTGATTGGGACAGACGTAAGCGTATTTTGGAAGATTGGAAGTGGAAAGTAATGGATGATGTTTTACAAGGAAGAAAACAATTGGACGACCGTAAAAAATATACATTCTACCTGAATTTGGAAAAATTGAAAAAACACGGATTTACAGAATATTGAAATATAATGAGAAGTTTTGGAATAGTAGAGGACAAAATAAAAGAAACAGACTTTTTCTTATCTAAATTAGAGGAATCAACACGCAATCAAGATATTTTTTTTGAGCAAGATTTTATTTAAGTGCTTTTACAAGTGCCTCTCGAAGTATAACTTTTTCATTGCAAGCTGCAATGAAGGGCATTCCTGATTTCAAAAATTGGTATGAACAACACCAAAACATATTAAAACAAAATGATTTAGCCAAGTATTTTATAGAAGTCCGAAATCTATCTCAAAAAGTTGGATATTATCCACTAAGTAGTGGAAGAATATTTCGTGATGAAGAGAATCAAATACAAGTACAATATTTTTTTGACTATTTTTTAGACGAAAAAATTGATGGTCTAATTCCCAAAGATGATGTTATTACTGCTTGTAAAAAATATTTTGTTTTATTACTAGAGCTTATTAGTGATTGCTTTAAAACCTTTGGCCACATCATTGATCCTGTAGAATATTTTGTATATAGCATCACAGCAGGCGGGAAATCATTGGATGATATTGAAGAAGAATTAGGTTTCCCTAGAAAATGGACTGATATCGGAGGAATACCCTATGAAGAAAGAGTAAAAATGCTACGTCATCATTTTGAAAAAGATGTAACTATAGATTATGTTTTTGAAAAGTACTTGGGAACTAATAGATTTGGCGATAAGATTATTTGAATTAGTCTTTTAAATCCTTATATTCAACAAGTTTTTCAGCAATAATTAGATTTCGTTTGCGCGTTCTTGATAAAACTTCATAGAAATTTTCTTCGTCATGTTTACGAGTATTTCCGCCTCAACTCTATCAATTAATGGCGTAAGGTTCTGTTTGTGAGTATGTCTTATTTCACACTCCCAAACCGTTAATACATTCCAACCCAAAGCCGTAAGTTTTTCGGCATTAACCTTGTTCCTTTCAGCATTTGAGGTGATTTTATCAATCCAGAATTTTGTATTTGTTTTCGGAATGTAGGCATATTTACAATCCTCGTGTCCATGCCAAAAACAGCCATGTATAAAGATTACCGTTTTATATTTTGGTAAAACAATATCAGGCTTCCCTGGTAGTTTTTTATCGTTTACACGATACCGAAATCCTCTTGCAAAAAGAGCCTTGCGCAATGCCAATTCCGGTTTTGTATTCTTTGACCGAATTCTTGACATGCATTCTGACCTCTTTTCCTTATTCCAAATATCCATTAGGGAGTATCTTTCCTGCAAAGATATGTTTATAATTTATTTTTCCGGAAAGAAACCTATAAAATTATCCTACACATCAATAGTTTCCTAAACGTTTGTTTTGAGGCTTAAGAGAAAGGAGATTCACTTCCCAGCGACTCCCCTTTCATTTTATCAGAGTTGCCTTAGGTAAATAAGCTTACCTTTGGCCTACAAAATCCAAACTCTGATGACTACAAATATAAGCCTATTCGCCCAAGTTATTCGCCTATTGCCCCGCCCACTGATCAAGAAACTCACAGCAGAGTTTCAGACGGACAAGCATTGTAAGCGTTTCACCAGCTGGCAACACTTGGTCAGCATGATCTTCAGTCAATTTGCTGGCTGTGTTTCTTTGCGCGAAATCAGCAATGGACTGCACTCAGCCACTGGCAACCTCAACCATCTAGGGCTACATACGGCACCTTCCAAGTCTAACCTAACCTACCGAAATGAGCACCGTAACGCTGATTTCTTCCGAGCCTGCTACTACGCCCTCTTGAATCATTTCGGACAGCAGGGCATACAACAAGGGCGTAAGTTCCGCTTTAAGTAGCCGGTCAAGCTGTTAGACGCGACCACCATCACCCTCTGTCTATCCTTGTATGATTGGGCCAAATACACGCACAAGAAAGGAGCTGTCAAACTACACACCCTGCTAGATTTCAAAACCTTACTTCCCGAGTATATTCATATCAGTGATGGTAAGGGGAGTGACGAAAGGATGGCGAAAAACATCCCTATTCCAGCTGGTAGTATCGTTGTTGCAGACCGAGGCTATGCCGACACAGCCCTCTTGAATGATTGGGACAGCACCCAGGTCAGTTTTGTGGTGCGCCATCAAAAGAACCTGCAATATGAGGTTGTAGAGGAGTTTGACTTGCCGCCTCAAAAGCATCAAGAGATCTTAGTGGATCAAAAGATTCGTCTCACAGGTGTTGAGACTAAAGACAAGTATCCTAGACCTTTGAGACATATCGCCGTCTTCAATCAAGATAGTGGAGAGGTTGTGGAGGTCTTAACAAATATCAGTACGTTCGCCGCTAGTAGCATCGCACTACTCTATCGTTCCCGATGGCTCATTGAGACATTCTTTCGACACCTGAAGCAACGTATGAGCATCAAATCCTTTCCGGGAACGACGCGTAATGCCGTGGAGGTACAGATCTGGACTGCCTTAATCACCATTCTTCTGATGGTGTATCTCAAGTGGATTGCTAAGTACCGTTGGTGTCTGTCTAATCTGGTGACTTCACTACGGATTAACACCTTTACCAAGATTAGCCTGATGCAATGGAGCAATGAGCCTTTTACTCCGCCACCAGAGGACGAAAATCAGCTCTTTTTATAGAGAGGGGATTCCCCACAATCCCGAATGTTATAGTATTGGACCTATTCCGCTCACGTCCTAAGAACTCCCACATCCCAAAAACAAACATTTAGGACACTATTGCCTACACATGGTATTTATAATGTATTTTAAGGTTTATAGTTTTCTTTCAAAAGCTTCTCCAAGTTGGAAAGTTTGTAGAGGATCTTTCCTGCAATTTGGGTGTAGGGAATAATGCCCTTGTCCCGATAATCCTGCAAGGTACGAGGGCTAATGAAAGAGACCGTTGCACGGTATTTTGCCTCTTTTCGGCTAGAAACGTTGTGTATATCCCTGATTATTACTATCTTTAATATGTAATTAACTGTATCGACATG
>NZ_JRAR01000028.1:0-3145 GCF_000768935.1 Porphyromonas sp. COT-290 OH860
CTGGTTCGGTTGGTTTAGTTGCCATGTCAATACAGTTAATTACATATTAAAGATAGTAATAATCAGAGATATATACAATGTTTCTAACCGAAAACAGGAAAAATGCCGTGCAACGGTCTCTTTCTAGTCGTTTTTTGCTGCTTGACGCTGTGTTTTTCAACTTGGGTGTCCTCCCCCTTTACCCCGACCTTGTGAGCAATGAGCCACAAAATCCCCGCTTCGAGGATACTTCTCCTCGAAGCGGGCAGAAAGAGCTGCTAATATCCAAACTCGAGAACCTTTATAAACTCAGAAAACATAACGAAAGGAGGGACAAACTCATAGAATGGACTTGTGCAATGGTCTCNAGAAAGAGCTGCTAATATCCAAACTCGAGAACCTTTATAAACTCAGAAAACATAACGAAAGGAGGGACAAACTCATAGAATGGACTTGTGCAATGGTCTCCTTAGGTTCTAAAATTAAATAAATACCTTTGCTTTATATTTGGACTACGATAATTATTATAGATGATATATAAAACAACGACGGCCAATAGGGGGTGTTGTGGTATGACATCCAAAGGCTGCAAGGGCTGCTGCTCCAAGAAGCAAAGCAGCTACGACTGGCTCAGCGATATCCCAGAGGCTATACGCTCGTGCGATATTGTTGAGGTACAATTTAAGAATACTCGTAAGGGGTACTACGTTAATGCTCAGGGCTTGGAGCTCAAGAAGGGCGACCTCGTAGCGGTAGAGGCCTCTCCCGGACATGATATAGGTGAAGTTACGCTTGTAGGTAAGCTCGTCGAGCTTGCCATGAAGAAGCATCGCTATCGCCCTGAAAAAGGTGTGATGCCCCAGATCTATCGCATTGCCAAGCCTGCGGACTTGGAGAAATGGGAGGAGGCGAAAGTAAGAGAGCATCAGACTATGATACAAACTAGACAGATTGCCGCAGATCTAGGACTAGAGATGAAGATTGGTGATGTGGAGTATCAAGGAGATGGCAATAAAGCTATCTTCTACTACATAGCAGATGGGCGTGTGGACTTTAGGCAACTTATTCGTGTGCTGGCGGATACTTTCCATATCAGAGTAGAGATGAAGCAGATTGGTGCTCGGCAGGAGGCTGGCCGTATCGGAGGGATTGGCCCTTGTGGTCGTGAGTTGTGTTGTTCTAGCTGGATGAGTACATTCGTTTCGGTCAATACCAGTGCAGCCCGTGTACAAGATTTATCCCTCAATCCTCAGAAACTTACGGGGCTCTGTGGCAAACTCAAGTGCTGTATGAACTATGAGGTGCAGGCCTATACCGAGGCTCAGCGTTCGCTCCCTAGCCGTGAGATCGTGCTAGAAACGAAACGTGCTTCTTACCACCACTTCAAAACGGATAGCTTTCAGAGGCAGATTACCTACAGTACAGTTGCTAACCACCCCGTAGGGCTCGTCACTATATCTGCCCAGAGAGCCTTTGAGGTTATCTCTATGAATAAGCAAGGGGAGAGGCCAGATACATTAGAGTTCAATAATGAGCGAGAGAAACCTCAATCTAAGCCTCTAGATATCCTCTCGGACAATAGCCTTACACGCTTCGACAAGAAAGGCAATAGTAATGGGCACAAGAACGGTAGTCGTCGCCCTAAAAATCGAGAGAGTGTGTATACTGGCAGGCGCAGAGAGGGTGGGTCACGAGAGCACACATCGGCTCGACCTAATGTAGAGCAGAGGGTAGGCGAGCGTGTTCGTCCTCAGGGTGAGCGCAGGCGTGGGCAAAGTGGTCGCCAGTCCTCTCATGGTAGGCCTAGCTCTGGCCTCATGGGTGCATCTCAAGAAGAATAGCAAACTTATGCAAGGTAAGAGTGTGTTCGGGGTTAGTTGTTGTCTTTTACTACTCGGGCTAGGTAGTTCGTGTATAGAGCAACAAAGCGAACAGGATAGCTCGATTTACTGGCAAAAGTTTGACCTGTCGGGGATACAGATTGATTTTTTCGTGCCTCGAGGCAGGGCATCCTATGTTGTCACTCTTGCCGCACGGATAGACAATCGTCAGGACAGTTTGGAGTTGCCTCTTCGAGTGCGTATGGAGAATGCATACGGGCTGTATCTCATTGATACGGTCGTGTTGAGGCTGCCAGATCTTAGAGCTTCTCGTGTGCGCTCAAGCGTGGCGATGAGGGAGATGAATACAAGGCTCGATCTCATATGTCAGCTACCTATGGCAGGCTTGTATTCCTGCGTAGTCGAGCCTTTGCAAGCGCCCGATGCCATGGGCTTGGTAGCTGTGGGGTTAGAGCTCACAGAGGTAACCCACCCATAGTTAGTGTATGTTGTCAAACAAAAGTGCACTGGTAGGGGACTAAATTAGTTCGGAAATAGCGTGTAACTTTAGAGAACAAAAAACAGAGATTATGGCAACAGAGACAAAGAAGGGTAAACGGGCTAAATCTACTAGCTCAGAGTCTCACTACTCAATGACATTCGTCGTAACACGAAACGCATCTTCAGCTCAGAACAAAAGGTGCTTATCGTTATGGAGGGCATTCGCGGAGAGCTCAGCGTGGCAGAGCTATGCCGCAAATACGGCATCAGTGATAGCACCTACTACAAGTGGAATAAGGAGTTCATAGAAGCCGGCAAGGCTTGTCTCGAGGGAGATATGCTTCGAGAGGCGACAAGTTCTGAGGTTCAAGAACTTCGCTTTCAGAATCAAGAACTTAAGCTCGCTCTAGCTGAGCTTGTGCTACGTTACGACATCGTAAAAAAGCTTGAAACACTTCGAATAAGTAGCCAGCATCAAAAGTATATGAGATATACAGCAGAAGAAAAGGAGGAGATTATTCGAGCGGTCAAATCCTCAGAGGTCAACATCAGCGAGTCTTTGCGTTACTTGGGCATTCCTAAGCGTAGCTTCTATAATTGGTATCACAAGTATAGTGTAGGCGGGCTCGAGGCCCTTCGTAGCAAGCCCAGCGGAAGTCCCCATACTTGAGACCTTTGCACGGCATTTTGCATCTTTTCGGTTAGAAACGTTGTATATATCTCTGATTATTACTATCTTCAGTATGCAATTAACTGTATCGACATGGCAACCAAACCAACCGAACAAGCTCCGAGCTTCCTACAAGTATATACTCAGGTTCGTCGCGACCGGATGAAGCACTCCT
>NZ_JRAR01000029.1:0-7091 GCF_000768935.1 Porphyromonas sp. COT-290 OH860
GTTAATTACATATTAAAGATATTAATAATCAGAGATATATACGACGTTTCTAACCGAAAAGCGGCAAAATGCCGTGCAACGGTCTCCTTACATCGAAAATATCAGCATACCCCATCTGGCATAGTTTGGCGATTGTCTTATTGGAGACCGTTGCACGGCATTTTGCCGCTTTTCGGTTAGAAACGTCGTATATATCTCTGATTATTAATATCTTTAATATGTAATTAACTGTATCGACATGGCAACTAAACCAACCGAACAAGCTCCTAGCTTCCTACAAGTATCAGGATGTCGCACGATCAATTGATCAAGCTATGCTCAAAGCAGGGTTGCCCCATAAGAATGCTCCTAAATTGCTCTCAGACAACGGACCTTGTTATATTGCTAATTCTCTGAAAGAGCATCTTAGCACGAAGTTCAACATGAAGCATATTCATGGTAAGCCCTTGCATCCACAAACGCAGGGGAAGATCGAACGCTACCACTGATCTATGAAGCGAGTTATCAAATTGCAGCATTACTTCGCTCCCTCAGAACTCGAAGAGGCTATTGGGGAATGGGTTGAGTACTACAATGAGCAACACTATCACGAGTCGATTGGCAACCTAAGGCCGATAGATGTATACCTCGGCAGGCAGGACCAGATCCTCAAAATAAGGGAAGAACTCAAAAGAGACTCACTAAATCAACGATATCAAGCAAACAAATTGAATCAACAAAGCGACATTTCACTACATTTGTAGTAGTGCACTTTTGTTTGACAACATACAGAACTTATCTCCACATAGAGTAAACCTTGCTCCAAAGTATTTTGAGAGAAGAGAGAAGGAGTCGGCCTTAGTGATAGATGGCAGTTGGAGTGATGATCTGTGATGGAAACCAGATGCTTCAAAACTTTTGTTTAGCATAGCTCCTAATACAATTTCTTTCAAATGGTATTCGTTATCTTTGCAAAGCAAACATTTCACAAGACTCAATGAAACTGCTGAAGTTACTATTTATATCTGCTCTAAGTTTGAGTTTTTGCCTCCCTATGGTGGCAGAAGATAACACACGTAAACCAAAGAAACGAACAACTAAGGTTAAGCGGAAACGCACCTCTACACGCCCTAGAACCTCCACAGTAGACTACGATGTCGTACAGAATCAACGCCGGGAGCTTGATAGTATGAGGCTTCTCAATGGAGGAGTGCGCCCCATTATAGTAGAGGAGAAGATACCGGGGCTGGAGCTAGAGCCTTTCGTCGCTCGCTTCAATCGTGGAGATACTACGCTTAGGCGCGAAACGATCAAAGGGCTATACTTTGGACACCAGAGTAAGATAGGGGAGGGTAGCTTCCTGCAGCAAATGGAGCTAGAGGTCGATAAAGCTATAGCCAACAAGCAGTTTGCCAAGGCTCTCAAGATGGCTCAGCGTGGGCTATGGCGAAACCCAATGCATTTTGCGCTCATTAAGCGAGCTTGTGACCTGTCGCACCACGAGAAGCACAACCGTATGGAGGTTTATCTTTGGCAGATTGTGCAGCTCTTCAATGTCGTTGAGAGTACTGGCGACGGCAAGAGCCCTGATACTGCGCTGCAAGTGATGAGCCAGTCCGATGCTCTGCTATACGAGATGCTTTGGCTAGATACACCTCGAGAACAGCTTGGCGACCGCACGATCATCAAGTTAGATGACCACAAACAACTCTTACGCCTCGAAATAAAAGGGGTAGATAGGCAGGCGATGGTGCGCTACTATAGTATGCCTATCCCCATCTAGCCCTACCATAGTTTGCAGGAGATACATGAGAGAGTGACGAGCTGTGGATACTCCATAAATACTCTCGGCTAGAAGTATCTTGGGGCTTTGTCAAAATTCATTTTTGGTACATCCCCTTTTAGTGTGTCTTAGAATGCGCAAACTGCAAGGCGCTAAGATTGAAGCTGACGAAGAAGTCCGTGTGGAGCAAAGGGAGCATAATAGAGTATGTGACCCAAGTTGAATGTCGCAAGCAGTACAGTGGTTTGTGCGTTATGACACACCGCCTCCCTTAGGTATTGGATCTAGTTTGCCGTGATTGTCTCCATCGCAGTTAGGCGTTGCATCCTCAGCCTTGCAGGTGGTGCGCTTGAGTATTGCTCCCTATTTGTAACCTAGTATTGCCCCTATCGTATGCACAAACAGAAGAGGGGGCATCTTTGTTATACAATAGGTTCGCTGTAGGATACCTTATGCCTTTCACAAATTATTAATTAATTTTGAAACTTAGGGAGTGTTACTGCGACCGATTTATATGTGTTTAGAAATAACAACGAAATAGATAATAATGGCTACGAAGCAAGACAAGAACAAGCGTAATCCTTTTCGATTTAACGAGATGTGGATATACGGATTTATTCTGATGACTCTCGGACTTTTGTTCTTCTGGGACGGGGACAATAGTGTCAAAAAGGAGCTTAGCTGGAATGAGTTTCAAGAAATAGCTCTTAGAGATGCTTTCAGTGAGATCAATGTGGATCGCAAAGACAACCAATTAGTTGCTCTAGTGCGCCCAAACATGGTAGATAGTATCTTTAAGCAGTCGGGGATACAGGCCGATCGGCTCAATAAGGCGGAGGCGCATAAGGTGATGGTACAGATCCCCTCGGTAGATCGCTTCTCGGACTTCTGCGATCGCCATGGGATACAAGCTAAGGTAACTTATAATGAGAAGACGAGCTTCTGGGCTATTCTTCTATCCTTTGGCCCCGTACTTTTGCTGATTTTCTTTTGGTTCATGATGTCTCGCCGTATGAGTGGCTCTGGTGGAGGCGTTGGAGGGGGTATCTTCTCCATTGGCAAGAGTAAGGCTCAGATGCACGATAAGACTACGATGTCGGTGACCTTTGCCGATGTAGCAGGTCTGCACGAGGCCAAGGAGGAGATCGAAGAGATTGTCCACTTCCTCAAGAATCCAGCCAAGTACACTCAGCTCGGAGGTAAGATCCCCAAGGGAGCTTTGCTTGTAGGCCCTCCGGGTACTGGTAAGACTCTTTTGGCTAAGGCAGTCGCAGGCGAGGCGCATGTGCCTTTCTTCTCGCTCTCTGGCTCCGACTTCGTGGAGATGTTTGTTGGTGTGGGTGCTAGCCGTGTGCGTGACTTATTTGCCCAAGCTAAGGCGAAATCCCCTTGTATCATCTTTATAGATGAGATTGATGCCGTAGGCCGTGCTCGTGGTAAGAATAATAGCTTTGGTGGTAATGATGAGCGTGAGAATACACTCAATCAGCTCCTGACTGAGATGGATGGCTTCGGGACTAATAGCGGCATCATTGTGTTGGCTGCGACCAATCGTGCCGATATTCTAGACTCCGCACTGCTACGAGCAGGACGCTTCGACCGACAGATCTATGTAGATCTGCCCGATGTCAATGATCGTAAGGAAATCTTCCTCGTTCATCTCAAAGGTATTAAGACCGATAGCTCGCTTGATGTAGACTTGTTGGCACGTCAGACACCCGGGTTCTCTGGTGCCGATATTGCTAATATCTGTAACGAGGCGGCTCTGATCGCAGCCCGCTCGGGTAAGGACTTCGTGAGCAAGGACGACTTTATGAATGCCGTAGACCGTGTGATCGGAGGGCTGGAGAAGAAGAGCAAGATTACCACTGCCGAGGAGCGCAAGAGCATCGCTATTCACGAGGCTGGCCATGCTACGGTTAGCTGGTTCCTAGAGTATGCCAACCCGCTCGTTAAGGTCACGATCGTACCTCGTGGCAAAGCTCTGGGAGCTGCATGGTATCTGCCAGAGGAACGCCAGATCACCACGACTCAGGCTCTACTCGACCAGATATGTGCTACACTCGCCGGTCGTGCAGCCGAGGAGCTTTTCCTTGGACGCATCTCCACAGGTGCAGCTAATGACCTCGAGCGCATCACCAAGGTTGCCTATGCCATGGTTGCCTACTATGGTATGAGTGAGCGCTTGCCCAATGTGAACTACTATGAACTACAGAGCGAAGGCTATGGCTTCAGCAAGCCTTATAGTGACAAACGAGCAGAGCTGATAGACGAGGAGGTCAGCGAGATTATCCGTTTGCAGTATGAGCGTGCCAAGGCGCTCTTGTTGGAGCATCAGGTAGGCCATCATGCTTTGGCAGATCTCCTATTAGAGGCTGAGGTAATCTACACCGAAGATGTGGAGCGTCTACTGGGTAAGCGTCAGTGGGCGAGTCGTACAGATGAGATTATGGGACGGAAGCGTACGGACAAAGCTCTACCAGAGCGGCAAAGCGAGGAAACTACAGCCGATGTCCCAAAGGACAAGGCCGAAGATGTGGAAGGTGAGGTAAACTAATAGATATCATAGATATGGAATTATTCAAGCGAACAATTTTCGGGGGGCTCTATGTGGCCCTAGTCTTGGGTGCCCTGCTTCTTGGTAGCTCAGCACTCTATCTTTCGGTATTTATGCTGCTCGCTTTTGTGGGCGTATGTGAGTACGAACCACTCGTTGGTATCAATCGTACACGCCCATTGCGCACGATCCTCGATGGTATGGCTGCTGCGTATTTGTTCTTTGCAGTCTATAGTTTCGCCAATAGCCACGAGTACCAGATGCTCGGTGGGGCGATTTTTGCGCCTTACCTATTTTACCTAGGCTACACCATGGTACGTTCGATTTACTCCGATCGGGAGTTTATGCCCAATGAGATAGCCAAAATGTTTTTTGGTCAGATCTATGTTGGGGGAGGACTAGCTGCTGCCAGTCTACTTACCGACACCATGGGGCTATTTGCTCCAGAGCGCTTGCTCTTTATGGCCTTTGTAGGTATCTGGGTCAATGATACGGGAGCCTTCATTGTTGGCTCTTCTATCGGTAAGCACCGCCTCTTTCCAAGTGTTTCGCCTAAGAAAAGTTGGGAGGGCTTCGTCGGTGGCTTTGTAGCTACGGTACTAGTTACCATAGCTATTGCGAGCTACTGGTTCGACGATATTTTCCGCCTCTGGCAGTCTGCTCTCATCGGAGCGGTCATCTCCGTAGCTGCCACTTGGGGCGATCTCTTTGAGTCTATGCTCAAGCGTAATGCAGGGGTCAAGGATTCTGGCAAGATTATTCCGGGCCATGGAGGGGTATTAGATCGTATTGACAGTGTCCTTTTCGTTTTACCCGCTTTGCTTATTCTTAGTCTAGTATTACATCTATAAGCTTATGCGTGCCAATTATTTTGTTCGCCCCGTACTAGCTTTTGTTCTAGTGGTGCTACTGGCCTCGTGTGGAGGCCTCAGGCGCTCTAGACCTGGGCGGTATATCCCTCAGAAACGCGAGTTTAGAGGGGCGTGGATACCTACTATCTATAGGAGTGAGTATAGCAAGCTCTCTCGAATAGAGGCTAGAGAGCTGCTGACCAAGCGCCTAGCACTGCTACAGCGAATGGGCTGCAATGCTGTCCTCTTCCAAGTACGAGCAGAGAGTGATGCTTGGTATCGCAGCGACTATGAACCATGGAGCAAGTATCTCAGTGGCGAACAAGGGCTGATGCCAGAGGACGGTTGGGATCCGCTCGCTTTCGTCGTGGACGAGTGCCACAAGCGAGGTATGGAGCTACATGCTTGGATTAACCCACTACGTGGGGCAGCCAATGCCAATGACTTTTTGGCCGAGAATCACCCTGCACGCCGCTACCCAGATTGGTTCGTGCGCTATGGCAATCAGCTCGTGCTCGATCCCGGCCTGCCACAAGCTAGGCGCTATGTCTGCAAGATCGTCGAGGACATCACCAAGCGCTACGACATTGATGCTATTCATTTGGACGACTATTTCTATCCATATCCTATACCCGGCACTAGATTTCCCGATGACCAGTCCTTTGAGCGTCATGGCTTGTCGGCAGGCTATCATCCCGGTGATCGTGCTACATGGAGGCGCAACAACATCAACCTCTTGGTTTATGAGCTGAGCCAAACAATCCGAGCGGCCAAGCCTTGGGTACGCTTCGGTGTCAGTCCATTTGGCATTTATCGCAACAAGCGAACTCACTCCAAGGGGAGTATGACTACGGGCTTGCAGAACTATGACGACCTCTATGCCGACGTCCTACACTGGGCTAACGAAGACTGGATTGACTATGTGGCTCCGCAGATCTACTGGAATGAGGGGACGAAAGGTTCGGACTATCAAGTCCTCGTCAAGTGGTGGAGTAAGCATCTAAGGAATGAGCGTGTACAGCTCTATATAGGGCAAGATATTAAGCGTACTATGGATGCAGGTCAGCTCGAGCGTAAGCTCTTGCTTAGCCAGCGACTCAGTCAGGGTAATATATTCTGGCCAGCCGACGAACTGATCCGTAACTACGGTGGAGTGGGCGAGGAGCTTCACCATACTTATCAGCATTCTAGAGCCTTGATGCCCGAGCAGAGAGGGTTCCTAGGCCAGAGTAAGCCGCCCAAGATGCCTGCCTCACTTTGGGAGGATCACAACGAGGCTGGTCATGTCCTTATCTGGGAGGACGAGAGAGATCCACAGGACCCCGAGAGCGCTTTCTACTATGGGGTCTACGCCTTCCCCAAAGGGGAGGAAGTTAATCTAAATAACCCTAAGGCTCTTGTCGGGATCTCTACGAGCACCTATTACAAACTTCCAAGCCTCGATGGCGCTACTCGCTATACTTTTTTAGTTACAGCGATTAATCGTTTTTGGCTAGAGAGTGAGCCACGTAAGATAAAAGTCGTGATCTAGTAAATCACTACACAACGAAATAGCGTCTAAATAATTCCGATATAAAGAATTATTTAGACGCTATTTCGTTGTAGGCTTTTTGTGTTTGAGGCGATGTCGTCTACAGATGAGATACTACCTCCCATGTACTATTTCTTCATCGGTTTCTTGCGCTTGCGGTGGTGCCGTCTATAGACGATATATCCGGAGAGCAGGATAACTAGCAGAGAGATACCAGAGGAGACCGTTGCGCGTCATTTTGCCTCTTCGGCTAGAAACGTTGTATATATCTCTGGAGACTATTGCGCAATGCACCGCTCAAAGGTTCTTGTATCTTTCTCGGTGTTTTTTGCGTGTTTGAGCGGCTTGGGGAGACTTGAATACTATCCCCCTATCCCCATCCCTGAGGGA
>NZ_JRAR01000003.1:0-28765 GCF_000768935.1 Porphyromonas sp. COT-290 OH860
GGGTAAGGGCTGTCAACCTAATCTAGAATTATAGAAAGAACCAGTAAACCAATTGTAGAACGATCCCGCCCAACTGTCAACTTTTTTCAGTACACGTCAGGTTCATTGCGCAATAGTCTCATTTTACGCATTCTAAAAACACCATAAAAGGGGCCGCGTCAAAAATGAATTTTGACACAGCCCCCCTATTAACTAATTGATTATCCTCTCCAATAAGTCCCTAAAAACCTTCATTACGGTCTAGCTCCAAGACGATACTGGCAGAATGAACATCGCCCGAAAAAGGAGGATTGAGCTTTGTTACCCTAAGGTAGATGCTTTGGATTAACTCGGAATAAGCGAAAAGGCGATGCTGTATACGCCCTGCGACATGCTCTAGAAGTCGAGAGGGCTGACGCATCTCCTGCTCAACAAGTGTATATAGATCGGCATAGCTAATCGTATCGTCTAGTTGATCAGTCTGCAGGCTACGAGCAATATCCACACATACTCTAAGCGAAACCACAAAGTGATTGCCCACTTGTCGCTCTTGCTCAAAAACCCCATGGTGGGCATAGAACTTCATTGCGTCCAATTCGATCCAAGTTTTCATCGCCGTACAAAACAATAGTTGAATAAAATCTAATGAATCCTCCGCCTAAACGGCTCAACGTGTACAATAACGTGCGTTGCCGAGCCATAGCGATTGCGCAGGGTTGCCTCTACCTGATCTGTAATGTCGTGCGCTTGGGCAACACTCATCTCTCCATCAAGCAGAATGTCCAACTCTATGGCATACCGATGCCCAATACTTCGGGTGTGAAGATTGCGAATACCTCTAATCTGAGGAATGACGAAAATAAGATCCTCAATCTCGTTGATGATGTTGATTGGGAGGCTGATCTCCATCAGTTCGTTGAAAGCAGGAAGTATGAGCATAATCCCCATGCGCATGATAAAGAAGCTAACAATACCTGCCGCAATCGGGTCCAGAATCTCCCACCCTGCTCCAAAGATTAAAGCACATAAAATCCCTAGTGCTACACCAATAAGCATATAGGTGTCAGCTCGATGATCAAGTGCCTTGGCATGCAGAACCGAGCTACCTAGGGTCTTAGCTTGGGTAATGGTATAGCGACAGAGTAAATCTTTGGTAATGAGCGAACCAACTGCTACACCAAGGGACCAATAAGAGGGAGGATCTAGGCTAACATCTCCTTGATAGAGTCCCCACAAGGTCTTTAGGCTATCAAACAGAAGCAGAGAGCCTGCTATAATCATCATGATCGCCACAATCACAGTAGCCAATGTTTCGTACTTACCATGCCCGTAGCGGTGATCATGGTCCTGCGGCTTCCCTGAGATCTTGACGAACACAAGTAAGATAATATCCGTAATAAAATCTGAGAGAGAGTTGACAGCATCAGCCATCAAAGCTGTACTATGGCCATAAATCCCTGCCCAGATCTTAGCAAGTGCTAGTAAGGCATTGCATATAGTTCCAAGCAGAGAAACACGTATGATGCATCGACTTCTATCCTTAGAGCAGGTAGACATAGTGTATGGGACTTGTGTTTTTAGGTATAGATGAGGTGATGTAACTTATTTGGCTCCAGCAAGTCTTGAGCCACTTCGTGAAGTTGGGCAGCCGAAACGGCATCAATGCGCCGAACAAGATCGGGCAAATCATCTACTCGTCCATGATGCAAATAGTTCTTACCCATAGACATGAAGGTCGTTTCCCTATTATCGTGCGACACCATCAGCTGGCCCTTGAGCTGACGTTTAGTAGCCTCTAGCTCTTCTTCCGTTAGGGGTGCCTCAACCAGACGTTTTAGTTCTTCCTCTACAAGGCGGATGGCTTGCTCCATATTGCTAGGAGCACACCCAAAGTAGATACTAATCATTCCCGTATCGGCGTAGGCCGTATAGCTACACTCAACATGGTAGACAAATCCCGTACGTTCACGCAAGGCCAAGTTGAGACGAGAATTGAGGCTTGGCCCCCCTAGAAGATTAACTAATACACTGACGGCTAGACGGCGACTATCATGTCTGGGATAGGCATACCCACCTATGAGGACATGCCTCTGGTGCGTATCCCTACGACGCAGAAGACGGCGGACAGAGTTAGGAGAGAATATGGCTGCGCACTCAGGTTTAGCAAATGAGAGTTCCTTCTCACTAGGCTCGCCTAGATACTCTGAGGTCAGACTGATTAAGAGGCCAAAGTCGATAGCACCTTGGCTAAACAAGATCATGTTACTAGGCTGATAGTATCGAGAGAAGAAACGCTTGAGGCGAGCAGAACTAAATCGAGAAACAGACTTATCTGTGCCTAGAATATTGTGTCCTAAGGAATGACCACGGAAGAGCATATTCTCAAACTCGTCGAAGATGAGATCACTGGGACTATCCTCATATGAAGAAATTTCATCGAGCACAACAGTCTGTTCTTTTCGCAGTTCGTCCTCTGGGAAATGACTATTCTGCACAATATCGCAAAGTAACTCTAGCGCACGCTCAACGTATTGATCAGGAAAAACAGCATAGAGCATCGTTTCTTCCTTGCTCGTGTAGGCATTTAGCTCTCCTCCAACGCCCTCAATCAGCTCGATGATCTCCATAGAGCTTCGCCGAGGTGTCCCCTTAAAGAGCATGTGCTCCATAAAGTGCGCAATGCCATGCTCCAGATGCGACTCGTTGCGTGTCCCCACGCCTATCCCAAACCCGAGATATGCGACAGGAGTATCTATATGTTTATGAATGATACGTAAGCCCGAGGGCAATGTATGAGTTTGGTAGGACATCTACTTCTTAATCTATATTCTGCTTATGTGCCTGATAGGGTCTTTGCTCTATAGCCGAGCCTAGACACTCCACATCTTATATTGTGTTGGTTACTTGGTAGCTCGTAGGGTCATCTATGCCAGCCCGCTTCATCGCCTCTCTGCGCTCGAGGCAAGTCGAGCACACGCCACAGTGTACCTCACCGCCCTCGTAGCAGCTCCACGTCTGGCTGTAGTCAATCGCCAAGCGTCGTCCAATGGTTGCTATATCAGCCTTGGTTATATCAGTATATGGAGCCATCAGCCTAACTCGATTGGTCGTTCCAGCACCAATAGCCTCGATCATCGGACGGATAAAGCTAGAAGTGCAATCGGGATAAAGCGCATGGTCGCCGAAATGATTGGCAATATAAATCTCACTAAGTCCGTGGCTCTCGGCAAGACCAGCTGCAATGGAGAGCATAATCCCGTTGCGAAAAGGAACGACGGTACTCTGGATATTCTTTGCGTCGTAGCTTCCCTTGGGAATGTCGCCCCCAGACTTGAGTAGAGAGCTGCGAAAGTGTTCTCCCATGAAACTAAGTGGGATCGTGATATGTGGGATAGCCAGATGCTCACAGTGCCAGCGAGCATAGGGGAGCTCTCGTGCATTGTGCTTAGAGCCATAGTCGAACGAAAGCCCAAGGGCTATTCGATCTTTATAATCGTAAAGTAGGGTGACACTATCCATGCCACCCGAGAGGACTATAAGTCCCGTTTGTTGACTATTCTTGTTCATTGTATATGTAATGTAAAGGCATCGGCATCTTGCCATACGGGGAACTTCTGCCGTAGATCCAGCAGAGGTGCATACTCCAACTCCACTAGAGCTACTTCACTCGCTCCTTCTGAACAAGTTGCCACTAAACGGCCTCGCGAATCGAATAGAGCGGAGTCACCAGTATAAACTAAGCCCGAAGTATCGACACCTACCCGATTGACGCCAATGCTATAAGCTAAATTCTCCATGGCTCTTGCCCTAAGTAGTGTAGACCATACTTCTCGGCGGGGCTTAGGCCAATTGGCTAGACAAATGAGCACATCGTATTCATTCTGTACGTTGCGACACCAAACGGGGAAGCGCAAGTCGTAGCAAATGATAGGTAAGATACGCCAACCTCTGTAGGTCAAGATGCGACGCTCCTCTGTAGCAGACACCATATCGGGCTCGCCTCCGAAAGAAAACAAATGTCTTTTATCTTGCCACTGCACCGAACCAGATTCGTCGAATAACACGAATCGATTGACTCTCAAATTTCCGTCACCAACCAGATAGCTTGCACAGATAGCAGTCTGATGCTCTTGCGCCAACTGTCGGAGTGTCTGATAAACACGTCCATGCACCCATTCGTCTGCATACTGCGAGGCGTCGGGAGAGAAACCGGTTGTAATAGTTTCTGGGAAAATAACCATATCCGCCAATGAAGCATTAGCGGATACGGTGTTACTAACAAAAGTTAGATTTTTCTCAACGTCATTACTCTCAATCTCACATTGGACAAGGGCTAGACGCAAATTAGGCTTTGAATTCATAGAATTGATCGGGATACTTGGCCTGCTCTCTCAAGTAGCGGCTTCTGATGTAAGCGATATCTGCTTCCGAATCTCCCGTAGGATGAAAAACCTCGAAGATACCGAGGGCCCTGCGCTTATAGTCAATCACTGCCAGCTCAATGGGTACACCAGCGGCAACTGCTATGTGATAGAATCCACTATACCACTTCTCTCTAAGTTTACGTGTCCCCTCCGGAGTAATAGCAATATGCAGATCTCTCTGCTGACGTAGGTAATCTGCTAGTTTACCTACCGTATCCTCTTTGCGAGAGCGATCGACTGGCACACCACCCATAGCACGTAGAATTGAGCCAAAAGGGAAAAAGAACCAATCCTTTTTCATCAGAAAACCAGATCGACTACCCACAGACCAATAGTAGAGTTTACCTAGAAAAAAGTCAATATTACTCGTATGAGGAGCAACGCAAATGATGCTACTCTCTGGTCGCTCAGCTGGCAAAGGCAGAGTCTTCCACCCAAGTTTAGCGAGCAACCATGCAGAAATTCGTTTCAATATCTAATATATTTGATTGGATTATTACATAAGCTCGAGCAAATCGGCTCCTATATCTCTACGAAGCGTCTTGCCCTCAAAGCTAATCTCATCGGCCAAAGCGTAGCAACGCTCTAGAGCCTGCTCAATGTTATCGCCATAGCAGCTAGCCGTGAGTACTCTACCACCATTAGTAACTAGCTTGCCCTCGGCAGAGGTAACAGTGCCTGCATGAAAGATCAGACACTCGTTACTGAGCTCAGGCAAAGTTATCTCAAATCCCTTCTCATAAGATCCGGGATAACCACGAGAAACAAGAACCACAGTTGTAGCGGCCCTAGGGTCTATCTGGATCTGATAATCTCCTAGCGAGGCCTTAGCCATACGCATCAATAGCTCCACGAAATCACCCGACAAACGCAGCATTACACTCTCGGTTTCGGGGTCGCCCATGCGACAGTTGTATTCGATTACGTATGGTTCTCCAGCGACATTCATCAGACCAACGAAGATAAAGCCTCGATAGTCAATACCTTCGGCTCTAAGACCGGCAAGCGTACGGCTCACGACACGCTCCTCTACCTTCGCCATAAAGGTGTCATCGGCAAATACTACTGGAGAGACCGAGCCCATGCCCCCCGTATTGAGGCCTGTATCTCCCTCGCCAATGCGCTTATAGTCCTTGGCTACGGGGAGGATACGA
Source organism: Porphyromonas sp. COT-290 OH860 (assembly GCF_000768935.1). NCBI lineage: Bacteria > Pseudomonadati > Bacteroidota > Bacteroidia > Bacteroidales > Porphyromonadaceae > Porphyromonas > Porphyromonas sp. COT-290 OH860. The sequence continues at coordinate 5,558 of NZ_JRAR01000003.1, forward strand.
TAGTCCTTGCCGTCGGAAGCGACGAAGACAGAGCACTCGATACCAAAGAGAAACTCCTCGATTACGACACAAGCACTAGCGGCACCAAAGCGACCAGCCAGCATTTCCCTAAGCTCACTCTCTGCCTCGGCGAGTGTTTTCGCGATGATTACACCCTTACCAGCAGCGAGTCCGTCAGCCTTGAGCACATAGGGCGCTCGCAAGGTGTGCAGAAAAGCTATTGCTTCGTCCGTCTGCCCCACGCGGAAGCTCCTATACGCGGCCGTAGGGATATTGTGGCGCTGCATAAAGGCTTTACTAAAGTCTTTGCTACCCTCTAGGCGAGCACCCGATGCATCGGGCCCGACGATGGGCAGCTCCTTGAAATCCCCAGTAGCCCTAAAGTGATCTACAATCCCATTAACCAGCGGATCCTCGGGGCCTACAACAAGTAGCTCAATTTGCTCTCGGCGCACCAAAGCCTCAATGGCTGCAAAGTCATTGACCTTGATTTCTGGGAGGCAAGTACCCAACTCAGTCATGCCCGGGTTACCCGGAGCAATAAACAATTGACCGCACTGCGCACTCTGCACAATGCGCCACGCCAAGGCATGCTCTCGGCCACCCGATCCTAAAAGGAGAATATTCATAAATGATCTTGGAAATATCTAGTAATAATTTGATTTAGATGTACACGATCTGGTCCGATTACATTGTGCTCATGCTCAGGGTAGACCATATAATCGGGATGCACACCAGCCTTGACGGCAGCCTCCACGAAAAGCAGACTATGCTGCCAGATCACGACAGGATCTACCGTACCATGAATGAGCATCAGACGCCCCCTGAGGTTTCCTGCACGCTGAGCGAGGTTGGCTGCGGCATAACCCTCGGGGTTCTCCTCTGGAGTATCCATATACCGCTCACCATACATGATCTCGTAGCGAGACCAATCAATAACGGGTCCACCTGCTACCCCGACCTTGAAGGACTCTGGGTGAGTAATCATCAGATTAGTGGTCATAAATCCGCCGTAGCTCCAGCCATACACACCGATACGGCTAGCATCTACCCACGAATGAGATTTTAGGAAGTCTACGCCTCGCATCTGGTCGGCCATCTCGTTCTTGCCCAACTGGCGATGAATTACCTGCTCGAAAGCAGAACCTCGGTAGGCCGATCCACGACCGTCTACCGTGAAAATAATATAACCCAAATTGGCCATATTCAGTTCCCAACCACGTGCAGCAGCACGATGACGGTTCTGCACGAGCTGAGCATGAGGGCCATTATATACGTATATTATAGCTGGGTATTTCTTCTTCGAGTCGAAGTTGTAGGGCTTGATGAGGCGGTAGTGCAGATCCGTTTGGTCATCGGCAGCCTTAATCGTACCAAGCTCTACACTGGGTGAGGCAAAGCCTTCGTCTGGATTCTTGGCATTATGGAGCACTTTAAGCTCCTTACCCACTGCGGAGCGAAGCACGCTACGCCCTGCGACCTCGGTAGAGGAATAGGTGTCTAGGAAGTGTTTGCCATCGGGAGAGAAGCGGGCGGTATGGAAACCTCGCTCGGGCGTCAGCAAAAGGGGCGTTCCTCCAGAGAGGCGCACCCTATAGAGGTGTCTATCCAGAGGGCTAATCTGTGTTGATAGATAATAAAGGCTCTTACCGTCAGGGGCGAAGCCTACGAAAGATGTTACCTCCCAAGCTCCCTTAGTTAGCTGACCGAGCAGCTTACCCGATGTGTGATAGAGATACAGGTGGTTGAATCCGTCTCGGCGGCTCTGCCAAACAAACTGGTCGGGCTTACCAGGAACAAACTGAGCGGCATTGAGTGGCTCGGCATAGACCTCGTCGCTCTCGGTAAAGAGCGTCCGTAGCTCCCTACCTGTATTGAGAGAGAAAGCCTTGAGCTGATATTGCGTTTGAGCTCGGTTAAGCTCTGCCAGATAGATTTCTTTGCTGTCTGGGCTCCATGCGATATTCGTCAGATACTTATCTTTGGGCTCATCCGTCTGCAAATATACGGTCTGCCCTGTAGACAAATCATAGATACCAAGCGTTACCTGATGACTAGTAGTCCCAGCCATAGGGTAATATTGATCACGTTTGTAGGGACGACGTGCGTTGATGTGCAGGATCGGATAAGGCTCTACCATGCTCTGATCCATTCGGTAGAAAGCAAGCTTGCGTCCGTCGGGACTCCAAAACAGCCCTCCTTTAATGCCAAATTCATTCTGATGCACACTTTGCCCATAAACAATCTGCTCGGAGCCATCCTGTGTCAAGATACGATCAGCCTCTCGGGTACGCAAGCTACGAATCACGAGATTGTGCTCTCGCACCTCTGCGATATACGAGTACTGAGGATTAACGCTACTTGCCTGAACATCATCTACCGCAACCCAAGAACGCTCAATCCGCTTAGAGGCAGGATCTATCAGATACTCGCTCTTGCCCGACTTGAGGCGAAGAAGAGACTTATCGAGTGTGACAACAGAGAAGCGAGGAAATTGCTTGGCCTTTTTGAGGTCTTCGCTCTCTGGTAGCAAGCCTCGCAGATCATCGAGCGAGAGCAGTGTACGCTCCCCGCCCCTTAGGTCTACGGCGACCAATTGGCCTTTTCGGACGAAGATATAATCGCTCCCGAACCACTGCAGAGCAGAGAGCTGATCGGGCTGGATATACTGAGGGCTACCTGCGGTGTACTCCGAGAGAGTCATCGTACGAAGGGGGGCTGTCTGCGCCTCGACTACCCCAGTGGCACTAAGGAATGCAGCCATCACTAAGCTACAGATTTGTTTATGATTCATAACTATCGATATATTTGTTGCACAGAACCATTTGCTCTGCGAAGTTCTTACTTTTTAATAGAACTGCCAAATAAATTTCAGTGCACAGCAAGCATACGCTCTATGGGGAGCAAGGCTCTCTCGAATAACTTCTGGCACCGTCACCCGATACTGTAATACTTAAGGGTATCTCTAAATCCCTCCAGCGTAATGTGCCATATGCGTAGCAGTCACCTTGCCAGAGCTCCATCTCTCGGCCTGTTTTCTACATAATATGAGACCATTGCGCAATGCGCCGCTCAAAGGTTCTTGTATCTTTCTCGATGTTTTTTGCGTGTTTGAGCCGCTTTGGGAGCCTTGAATACTATCCCCCTATCCCCCATCCCTGAGGGAAATTTCCCTCAGGGATGGGGATTTTACGGTTATTTGACACCTTCAAGCACAAGCAGCCAAATAAGCACAAAATGCCCGACCTNGGAGGATACCCAAGTTGAAAAACACTGCCTCAAGTAGCAAAAAATGACTCTAGAGAACTGAAGCAGCGAAGGGGTTCATTGCGCAATAGTCTCAAAATATAAATCTGGGTTGAAGTAAATCAAGCAGAATTTTCCGTTGAAGTACTTCGTGTGAGGAAAGCGCTAACGCTATTGCCTATTGAATACCATTCCATAGTTCAGTGGACAGCAATATATGCTAAGTCAGGTTCCAGCTAAGACCTACACGTTCGCTTAGCAAAAGGGCTGAGATCAACGTTTCTCGCCTTTCTATCCGCCAGCCTTTTTCGTTTGCTTGTATCCTAGAGAGAGTAAAATCTGGAGCAATTTATCTCGTTGGTCGCCTTGAATAATGATCTCCCCATCTTTTGAGCTACCACCGACACCACAGCGCTGCTTGAGCTGTTTGCATAAATCTGCTAGATCTTCATCACTCCCCACAAAGCTTGTAATCAAGCTAACCTCCTTACCGGCCCTATGCTTACGACTGAGAACGATGCGTAGCTTCTGTGCTTCTGGGGCAAGCATCTCGGCTTGCTCTTGACCTTCGCACTCGTACTGATAGTCAGGATTGGTGCTATAGAGAATCCCTAGGCGACTCTTCCAATCATTTGCCATACTATGATAATCAAATATTTAAGCTAAATTTGTGGACTAAAGGTAATTATTATTGATCGAATGTATTCTAGGTTTTGGGAGGCCAAAACCATAAATGTGTCGATTATGTCTGTAGAAATTAAGCAAATAACGGAGCTGTCTGACCTGAAGAAATTCGTTAGATTCAATATACAGCTCTACAAAAATAACCCATACCATGTGCCGGGGATCGTCAATGACGAACTGATGACGCTTGACCCTCAGCGCAACCCAGCTTTCGAATTCTGCGAGGCTGCCTACTTCCTCGCCTACCGCAATGGCAAAATCGTGGGGCGCATTGCAGGCATCATCAACCACAGAGCCAACGAAACGTGGAACCAGAGCAATGCTCGCTTTGGTTTCTTGGACTTCATCAACGACGACGAAGTGGTAGATGCTCTCTTCGCAGCTGTAACCAACTGGGCCAAGAACAAAAACATGGAAATGCTCCAAGGCCCCATGGGTTTCACTGACCTAGACCACGAGGGAATGCTCATCGAAGGGTTTGACCAGCTCGGGACTATGGCCACCATTTACAACTATGCCTATTACCCAAGGCAGCTAGAGCGACTGGGCTTCATCAAAGATCAGGACTGGAAGGAGTACAAAATCTTTGTTCCCAGTGCTATCCCCGAGAAGCACCTACGTATCTCCGAGATTGTGCGTAAGAAATATGGGCTCAAGACACTCAAGTTTAGGACACGCAAGGAGGTAATGCCCTATGCTAGACGCATCTTCGAAACGCTCAATCAGTCTTACTCGGTACTGTATGGCTTTTCTGAGCTTACGCCAGCGCAGATTGACTACTACGTCAAGATGTATATCCCGATGATTCGCCTAGAGTTCGTAACCCTCATCGTTCGTGAGGCGGACGACAAGGTAGTGGGTTTCGCTATTACGATGCCTAATCTAAGTAAGGCACTCAAAAAAGCTGCTGGTAGCCTATACCCCTTCGGCTGGGCTCATCTGGCCAAGGAGCTCTACATGAAGGGTAACCCCGTGGTGGATCTATACCTCATCGGCGTTATCCCCGAGTATCAAAATAAGGGTGTGAATGCCTTGCTCTTCGACGACCTAATCCCAGTCTTCCAAAGAAATGGTATCAAGTACGCAGAGAGTAATCCGGAGCTTGAAACCAATACTGCTGTGCAGATGCAATGGAACTACTTCGAGCGCCAGCATCATAAGACTAGGCGTGCCTATATCAAGCGTATTTAGGCGAAGGGGAAAATACTAATGAGTAAGCCAGTAGCCCGAGATAGCATTTCAAATGATGCAGCTCGGGCTATTGATTTAATGACGATTTAATGAAGCAAGCAACAAGAAAAGGTGCAGTACGTGTAGACCTAATCCCACTGGATATCTTAGAGCAGCTCAACCGAGGAGAGATCGAAACGGCCAATCTAATCGAGGGATTGGCTATTGACCAAATCGCTCTGATGAGAAGCGTACTTACCTCTCTGGGCAGAGAAGCCTACATACAACCAATTTTGGAGGCAATCGAAGCACTGCCCAAAGCAACATTCAATACGCTTAATCATGCCATAGGACGAACCCTTCATAGGCTAATCTCATACCACAGAGATGATGCCCTCTGGCGGAGTATAGCTACCCACAGCTCCGATACGATCCGCTGCTGGGCTTGCTATGTAGTGGCGTCTAGAGATCTGGCGATGGACGAATACCTAGAACAAATCAGGCCATTTGCTACCGATCATCACTTTGGAGTAAGAGAAATTAGTTGGCTATCTATGCGCTCACACATCATTGAGCATCTAGATCTCAGTCTAGCTCTGCTATCCGATTGGGCTACCGACGACAACCCCTATATCCGGAGATTTGCGACGGAGGCTACTCGCCCTAGAGGTGTCTGGTGCCAACATATAGATCGCCTCAAGGCTAACCCTAGCTTGGCGGGCGATCTGCTCGAACCGCTCAAATCAGAGCCAGTGAAATATGTGCAAAACAGTGTAGCTAACTGGCTCAACGATGCCAGCAAAACAGCCCCCGACTTTGTCATCAGCCTAATACATCGTTGGCAAACGGAAAGCCCAACCAACGCAACGGCCTATATCGCCAAGCGAGCTCTACGCTCGCTGAATAAGAAAAGCTAGAAGACCTTCAATAGCACAAAAAGCAAAGCGCACTCTCCTCTCCCGAGGGGAATGCGCTTTTTCTGATTTATCACTTAAACGGTTTACTATTTACAGAGCCAGTACTCAAGATTTCGCTTACTCTAACTCTACAATGCAAAGGTAGATATAGCCTCAGCCTCACACAATACCTACAAATGTGTAATTTACCAAAGGCTTATACCTAAGAGCGATGAGACTCTATTCTAAACGTTGTAAGTGGAAGATGAAGTATTACCTCCGTAGCCAGTCCAGTTCTCGTGAAAGAACTCTCCTCTAGGGCGATCCACTCGCTCAAATGTATGAGCTCCAAAGTAATCACGCTGCGCTTGAATCATATTAGCAGGCAAACGCTCGGAAGTCAGAGAATAGAAATAGTTGAGTGCTGTAGAGAAAGCCTGAACAGGCACCCCAGAAAGTGTCGCTAAAGCCACTAGACGCTGCCAAGCTGGCAGAGCCTGCTCAATTTCCCCACGGAAGTAGTCGTCCAGAAGCAAGTGGATAAGTTCGGGATTTTGCTCGTAAGCTCTAGAAATCTGCTCCAAAAAGCCAGAGCGAATGATACACCCCGCACGCCATAGCTTAGCAATAGATGCTAAATCAAGCCCCCAGCCTCTCACATGAGAGGCCTCTTGCATCAAGCCAAAGCCCTGCGCATACGAAACGAGTTTGCTTGCATACAGACAGTCATGCAGATCACACACCAGTTCGTCCTCCGAGGCTGTTAGGTCTACTCGACGAACGAAAGCCTTAGCCACCTCTACTCGTAGATCTTTATTAGCCGATAGGCTACGCTCATAGACTGCGGAGGCAATTAGGTTAAGAGGAGTACCATACTCAAGCGAGTTGATAACGCTCCATTTACCCGTTCCCTTTTGCCCAGCAGTGTCGAGGATTTTATCAATGAGGTAGCTACCATCAGTATCACGATGAGCCAAGATAGCAGCGCTAATCTCAATGAGATAGCTATTAAGCTTACCTTCGTTCCAGCTAGCGAGCACCTCAGACATTTTCTCGTTGGTAAGGCTTGGCTGTAGCTTCATCATACCATACGCTTCGGCAATAAGTTGCATGTCGCCATATTCAATGCCGTTATGTACCATCTTGACAAAGTGCCCTGAGCCACCCGAGCCAACCCAACTACAGCAAGGCGAGCCATCCTTGGCCTTGGCTGAGATTTTCTGAAAGATTGGCCGGATCTCTTCCCAAGCTTCTACTGCGCCACCCGGCATGATAGCGGGGCCATTAAGCGCACCTTCTTCACCTCCCGAGATACCAGCCCCAACGAAATAAATTCCATGCTGACGAAGATAGGCTTCTCGGCGCTCGCTATCCTCCCAATTGGAGTTCCCCCCGTCAATGACGATATCACCCGCCTCTAGGTATGGTAGCAGTCCCTCAATGACCATATCCACGGGCTTGCCAGCACGGATCATCATCATAATCTTACGTGGGCGCTGTACAGAGGCAACGAAGTCCTTGAGATCTGTAAAACCTAAAAAATTCTTGCCAGCAGCACGACCCCGTATGAAGTTCTTCACTACATCGGCTTCGGCTCCCTCGGCTCGGTTATAAACGGATACATGGAAACCGTTGCGCTCCATATTCAGGGCAAGATTCTCACCCATAACGGCCAATCCGATTAGGCCTATATCTGATAGTCTACTCATTATTTATAGCAGGTATTTATGTTGGTTTATTTATAAGTGATAAGCATAAACCAACCCATTTTGTTTGATTAAACCACCTCTAGCTAGAAGACCTCAAGGTCACCGATGCTCACGTGTTGGCGATCTTCAACGGTCTTGGTAACCACTAAGCGAAGGTTATTCCCTACGACACCATCGGGGAGATCCACAGATACGGGAATCGGGTTATTACGAATATTGGAGAACTCGCCCTTGGCTACTGAGCGGCTCCCGACTAAAATCTCATAGCGCTGGATATGTCCATCGGCATCTCTACGCTGATCTGGTGTGTAGACTAGTCGTTTGATAGGACGAGCCTGTGGAAAATTGAGGGTAATCTCACGAGCCTTGTTAGGTAGAACAACGGCTGAGTAGCCATTGCCGTCCATAATCCTAAGCCGATCCTCGTCACTAAGGCTCGGTATCTTCACATCCTTGCCCGAATACCCAAAACTAACACCAGTTGTTGCCACAAGCCCCGAGCGCTGGCTCTGTGCCTGCACGCTAACAGAAAGGTGGTCGCCCGGCAAGTGAACTGGATCAGAGTAGGCCTGCCAAGCCCCATCGCCCAAGCGGTAGCTTAGAATTAACTCACGATTGCTTCCTGTTACATAGAGAGTATCTTGAGAGGAGCGACGTACTGTAGGGGCCTCCACAAGCTCTGCTGCCAAATAAGCTCCAATCTCTGCTAGGCACACAGGGCCCTTAGACTTAGTCACACGAACACGAATGGCATCTGTCTCGACTGTCTTAAAACGAATAATGCGCTTGTAACCGATAGTCGTGAGGCTGTCCACCGTATCGATTGGCTTCCACTGACCATCTGCATCGGCAGTTTCGATAGCAAATGCCTCGACACGCTGACCAAGAGGAATATACTCTTGAAGCATCAGGTTATTGACTGCCGCTCGCTTGGAGAGCTTGATGCTGATGTCGGCGGTAGACACGGCATCTGTAGTGGCCCAATAAGTTTCGTCGCTACCGTCTACTAGGTGCTCTGGTCTGTAGGTCTTACCACGACGAGTATCAGCAGCCGTCACACTAGACCTGAGGGCTAGATTATGCTCGAAGCTTGATCTGATGTACTCATGCCAAGCAATCAGATTGGCAGAGTCCGTAGCAGGAATACGTCCGTCTAGTGCGATAGGACAGTTGAGCAAAAAGTTGGCATTGCGCCCAACGCTCTGATAGTAGAGGTTCGCCAAGTTCGCCACCGAGCGAACCTGATGATCCTCTCTATGGTGGTAGAACCACCCCGGACGAATGCTCACATCAACTTCCGCTGGTAGCCATTGCTTAGCATCGCTCATACCCCATTGTAGCTGAGTGTGGTGCTCTTCTCTCTCTGGATCATAGGCGCAGTAGTTGGTTTCCCCTGCCCAGCCACTCTCATTGCCAACCCAGCGGATCGTAGGCTCTGTACCACCAAAGATCATAATATCTGGGTTATTGGCACGCAGGATATCTCCCGCCTCGTGATAGCGATAATATGTTTGGGGATCTATCTTACGGGCAGAGTCCGCCCCGCCATACCAGCCAGTACCACCATTGGCGCCATCGAACCAGTACTCAAAGAGTTCACCATAGCCAGTAGTCAGCTCACGGATCTGTTCATGGAAAATCTTACGATATTCCTCATGTCCGTAGTGTGCGTTATTACGATCCCAAGGGCTAAGGTAGAGTCCAAACTTAAGTCCGTGACGCTTACATGCTTCACTGAGATCTCTTACTAGGTCCCCGTTACCACCCTGCCATGGGCTAGCCTTAACCGAATAGTCGGTTGTCTTAGTAGGCCACAGGCAGAAACCATCGTGGTGCTTGGCCGTCAGAATGATCCCTTTCATACCTGCACGCTTGAGCGTGGAGGTCCATTGCTCTACATCTAGGGTGTCTGGGGCGAAAGTAGAGGCTGGAGTATTGCCGTAGCCCCACTCTAGGTCATTGTAGGTATTGAGGCCAAAGTGGATAAAGGCATAAGTCTCTAGACGATGCCAGTCCATCTGAGCTTGAGTCGGCACAGGGGCAATTGGAGCAGGAGGTGCGTCCTCGGCTGCGCAGGAAGCTAGCATAGCTCCCAAAAGGCTTGCGTAAATAGCTTTCTTCATTTATGTTGAGTATTTATTAATGTATTACTTATTGCATGCACATGTTTCTTGTACAATCTGAGCGAGTACCCCTACGAAGTCGGCGGAACTATTAAGACAAGGGACATATACAAAGGACAACCCTCCAGCCTTCTTAAACTCTTCGTGGTACTCATGGTCAATCTCGTAGAGGGTTTCCAAGCAGTCGCACACAAAGCCCGGACAAACAACAACGACACGCTTATGCCCCTCCTTAGGCCAAAGAGGAACACGCCCCTTCATATATGGTTTGAGCCACGGATGCCAGCCCAGTCTAGACTGATATACCAACTCGACACGCTCTCGAGGGATTGCTAGATCCTCAATAAGGAACTGTGCCGTACTCTCACAGTGCAGTCGATAGCAAGTATCTCTGTGGTCCATACCGTGATCATCACGACGATGATAGCAATGATGAGGTGTGCCATTGTTCTCCCGACAAGGCTCCTCTATATGCGAGATCGGAACACCATGGAAGGACACCACCAAGCGATCGTAGGGCTGGTCTAGATACGGCTTGATGCTATTGGCTAGTACCTGCCTGTAAATAGGATAATCGTAGAAGGGTCTGATGACGTTCATGCGGAATGTCGCACCCAGTTTGTCTGCAACACTCTGGGCATACTCGACAGCCGTGAGGAATGTGCTACGGGTATAATGCGGATATAGAGGTACTACGATAACCTCGGTAATGCGCTCTAGAGCCATGAGGGCTGTAATGGCTTCAGTCATCTCTGGCTTACCGTATCGCATAGCCATAGCTACGGGTAACTCTAGCTGATCTGCTAGCTCACGAGCAATGTGAGCAGTGTGCCTGACAAGGGGGAAACTCTCGGTTTCTTCGTCCCAAATAAGGCGGTAGGTCTTAGCCGACTGAGGTGCCCTACGAGGGGTAATGATCCTTTTTACTAATAGAGATCGCCAGAAAGGAGAAATCCCTATCACATGCTCGTCCATCAAGAACGTAGTCAGGTAGCTTGCTACATCTTGGACAGCTGGCGAGTCTGGTGACCCCAAATTGATGAGCAGTACCGCTCTCGATTTGCGATAGCTAGCCCCATAAATAGATTGAATAGATATCTCGGTCATCTCACCTACTCAGATGATAAAAGCGGCCCCTCATCTGCAAGAGCAGAGTCGTAGTCTTGGAAAAGAAAGTCATTGTAGGGGAAACGAGTTACATGAATCTCCTTGACCCTCTGGTAAAGTAGAGCCTTGAGGTCGTCTATTCCCTCGCCATGGCGTGCCGAAATAAAGCGACAGTCGTCCCCCATGCGTGCTAGCCATGTCTGCTGTAGCTCCTCGGCCGATATATTACGCTTCGTCCTAGGGCTAAGATCATCGGCATCTTTCTCCTCCCAAGTGAAGGCATCGAGCTTATTAAAAATCAGAAGCATTGGTTTATCTTCCTGCCCAAGCACCTCCCTTAGGGTGGCATTAACGACTTCTATCTGCTCCTCGAAGTTGGGGTGTGACACATCAACCACGTGCAATAGTAGATCTGCCTCTCTCACTTCATCGAGTGTGCTCTTGAAACTCTCTACAAGCTCCGTGGGCAGCTTACGAATGAAGCCCACTGTGTCGCTAAGTAAGAAGGGGAGATTGTGTACGATGACCTTACGTACGGTAGTGTCTAGTGTAGCGAAGAGCTTATTCTCGGCGAAAACCTCACTCTTGGCTAGGGCATTCATCAGCGTACTCTTGCCCACATTGGTATAGCCCACGAGAGCAGCACGCACCATCTTACCTCTATTCTTACGCTGCATCGACATCTGTCTGTCGATGAGCTTAAGCTCTTCTTTGAGGTGAGAAATACGATCTTGAATGATACGCTTGTCCGTCTCGAGCTGAGTTTCTCCCGGACCACGCATACCGACCCCACCTCTCTGACGCTCAAGGTGCGTCCATAGGCGAGTAAGTCTGGGCAACATATATCGATACTGTGCCAGTTCTACCTGAGTCTTGGCATAGGCCGTTTGAGCCCTTGAGGCGAATATATCTAGAATAAGACTTGTGCGGTCTAGTATCTTGACCTTGAGTGCGGCCTCTATGTTACGTAGCTGCTTGGGGCTAAGCTCATCATCGAAGATCACAAGACCGATCTCGTTCTCCTCGACATAGAGGCGAATCTCCTCCAACTTACCTTTGCCGACGAAAGTCACAGGGTGAGCGCTCTCCAGCCTCTGGACAAAACGCTTCACTGGGCGAACGCCAGCTGTTTCGCTCAAAAAATCAAGTTCATCTAAGTACTCCTTGACCTGCTCCTCACTCTGTGTACGAGTGATTAGGCCGACCAACACTGCTTCCTCAGATTTAACTTCTGTTATAATGAAATCTTTCATACTGACACAAAAATACGCATAAAGGCCAAAGCCATCAAATAGCCATAGTCCTTATAAATCGGATGATTGGGTACTGCTTAGGCAAATCCTGCTCAAGCAAACCTCTGCTAGGATAGGTCCTGCAGGAGCCTAGCCCAACGTTCATCGTTGACCTCTCGCGTGAAAAGCCTACGTCGCTCTAATGCAGCCAAACGCATACGCTCCAACCGACCCTCATCTCTACACAGAGCGACCAAAGTATGGGCATACTGTCCTATATCAAACGGCCGAATACGTACCCCACAACTGTCGTTTGCCCCCAAGATACCTTGCATACCAGCACAGCAATCGAAAACGAGCGGCACCACACCATAATTAATAGCCTCGGCCATAACCATTGGCCAACCCTCAAACGTCGAGGTCAAACAAAGAATAGAGGCTGTCTGATAAACTGAGCTAGTGTCGCTAATATACCCACAGAAATGCAGTCGCTCGAGTTTGAGTGCCTGCGCCATACGCTGTAGATGCTCCAAATCTTGGCCATTGCCATATATCTTGAGCTCCCAATCGGGGAGCTGATATTGCATCTTACTCCAAACCTCCAACAAACGATCCACACGCTTCTGAAGGGGATCTAGACGCCCTACGAATACAATCTCCTTGGCCTTGCCCAACGGCGGATTGGGGACCAAGTCAATCGTATTATATATAGGTATGATTTTGTCAGCTGTCACTCTATCCAAATCCAGCACTTTAACAAACTGCTCCTTATACTCAGGGCAAAGCACAATAAAGCGGTCATAGAACTTAATTTGCTCTAGATTGATTCGCCTATTTTCCGCCTTAAATTTCGATAAGATCTGATACTTCAGACGTCCGATTGTCTGCCACTCTAGCCATTTGAGTATAGACTTGTGCCTCCTGAGCTTCTTACGCTCTAGCAAATGGGTGTACTCCCAGAATGGCTGCACATGGGACCAAAAAACTAGCCTACAACCGGTGGCCTCACGTACACCTAGGGGCACACTAGGGCTAGAGCTACAAACGAACAAAATATCTAGCTGACAAGTCTTGATGCACTCAATAAGCCCCTCGATACATACCCGATCGAGCAAGTCACAGTCCTCTGGGAGTAGCCAAATATCATCAAGATCTCCCGAGGGAGGCATAAATTCCTTTGGCTCGTGGGTTAGAGCAATGAATGTAGAGTGAATACCCCACGAGGCAAAGAGCTCAGCCGTATTATAAGACACTTGCTCGGCTCCGCCGAGATGCAAGTGATGATGTAGAAATCCTACTCGCTTTATGTAATGAATCATCTTGATGCAAACTTCTACTAATTAGTCATGCGTAAGCAATACATTCTCGTACACAGTGCGTAGCTCACGGACGATCTGTTTAGGGTTAAACCTTTGTGCATAGATACGCCCCTCATGCCTCATACGCTCGGCTAAGCGTCTATCATCAATAACCGAGAATATCTGCTCGGCTAGCATATCGGGGTCGTCGGGATCTGTGTACAGACTATTGGGACCTCCTGCCTCCTCCAGACAGCTCCCCGTAGCGCCTATGACGGGAACACCCGCATTGAGCGCTTCTATAAGCGGTATGCCGAAGCCCTCGAAACGGGAGGGATACACAAAGACCTCGGCTCCACCATAGATCCCGGGGAGATGCTCGCTAGGGATAGCATGCATCAGACGAACGCGAGCAGCGACTCCACGCTTGCGAGCCTCGGCCATGACGACATCGCAGTAGGGAGTGCGCTTACCTACAGCTATTAGGTGAATATTTTTATCAATCAAGAGCGAAAGAGCCTGAACAACCAGTTTGAGATTTTTGCGTTCCTCGATGCTACCCACAAAAAGGATATAGCGCTCTGGCAGCTGATAGTGCCCTCTGGCGAAAGCAATCTCCTCCGGTTTCATCTGAGCAAAGCGCGGCGAACAGCCCTGATAGATCACAGACACCCTCTCTGGCTCTACCCCAAAAACGTCTACAATATCTCTACGTGTGAACTCGCTCACAGCGATCACATGGTCTGCCGCCCTAGCAGAGGCTCCATACTTACGGCGATATAGTGCACGATCAATCGGTTTATAGAACTCAGGGTGACGAATAAAAGCCAAGTCATGTATCGTCACTACCGTACCAATGCGCTTCTCTCTATACAAGCCCAAAGGTAGCTCATTGCTCAGTCCGTGGTAGATATCAACCTCCTCTTTCAGGAGCATGGACTTGAGTCCATAGTTGCGCCACCATGCTCCGAGCATCTTGCCCACACCACTCTCTGGGGTGTGCAGGCTCACAGAGCGGTTCTGCAGCAAAGTATCGTATAGATGTGGATTGCCTAAACTCGGCGAGCAGAGCAAATAGTTGCTCTCGGGGTAGTACTCCGCTAGAGCACCTACGATGTAGCGGCTGTAGTTGCCTAGGCCTGTAAGATTGTTGGTGATGCGCTTGGCATCAAAAGCTATGTTCATGACAAACCTGATTGTGTCGATTGGGATTGATGAGGTCTGAGTAACCGATACGAATAACCGTACCTACGCCGCAGAGTATGGCTGATATCTTCGTACGACAAGTACTCTAGATAGAAACGCTCAGCATCCGCCTCTAGTATACCACGCCTACGGCTCCCCTTAGCCAAAAGAGTTGCTATGGTACGCCTAGAGAGGTAGCCAAGGTAGCGACGGGCAAAATCCACTAACCCTATACCATAGACTCGTCGGGCGTATCTAGCAGCCATTTTGGGTAGACGGGCCAGCCAAAACCTCTCATAAGCCTCAAGTAGTGCGCTCGTAGTAGTCAGCTGCTCCCAACCTCGCTCTCGAGCATATACTGTGGCCAGCGCTACTAGAAACGACCTATTGCTAGCCAGCCGAGAGAGGTTCTTAGCGGCTTCGGCCAGAGAGAGTGGACGGGAGCGAAAAGCCATACGATTGACATCGACCAAATAGAATTGATACTCTCCCCTCTCATCTCTACGATACAGCACATTGCCCGGCGAGAGATCTCGATGTACAATGCCTGCTATATGCAGATTGGCAATGAAGCGGCCTAGGGACTCTACGAAGCCCATCGGTGCAGTAAGCCCTCTAGCATGAGCATGAATATCATACTCCGTAGCATCGACCCAAGCCGATGCATAGTAGCTCCGCCCGAGAAGCCCCCAAGTGTCACGCTGCTCGGCATAGCCTAGAGGGCGAGCTGTAGCCCCTGATAGGAAATCGAGCTGCAAGGCGTGCAGATAAGAGCGCTTAGCCTTGCTTACTCCCAAGTAGCTGTAATAGATGCGACGTGGCAAGGACACACGCCCAAAACACTTGAGGACATAGGCAGGCTCCGAGCCATATTGTAGGCGATAGAGCATGTTGCGCCCCTCGTATATAGGTGTACACTGCCAGCCTGTGGGCAGAGATACGCCAGAGCGAAAAGCTTCTGCCACCTCAATCAGCTCACAGAGCCGACGCTGTGCCACCCCATCAATAGCTCGATAAATGACTCGATCGTTCATATTAGTACAAATATAACCATTTATCTCTAGTGCTCGTCCCCTACTGCCCGAGCTGCCATGGCTGCACACACTCTGCCCCACAGAGCTACGAACGCAGAGATGAGGATTGCACCAAGCCCAAAGGCAGGTACAACCCTCATCGAGATGTTTGTCTAGTAGGATCTACAAGAGAGGCTTACTTCTCTTCGCGCCCCTTGGCATAGGCTTCCATAGCCTCATAGCTCATAGCCATAGAGCTGAAGCCACCGTCATTGAATAGGTTCTGCATCGTGATCTTACGTGTCAGATCACTAAATAGAGAGATACAGTAGTCGGCACAGTCGTCGGCATCGGCATTGCCTAGAGGAGAGATATCCTCGGCGAAGTGCAGCAGATCAACCATACCCTTAACACCGCTACCTGCCGTAGTCATCGTTGGTGACTGAGATACGGTATTGATGCGCACACCCTTCTCACGACCATAGTAGTAGCCGAAGCTACGAGCGATGGACTCTAGCAAGCTCTTGGCATCGGCCATATCGCCATAACCGAGGAAAATGCGCTGAGCAGCAATGTAGGTCAGTGCCACCACCGAGCCACCTTGCGCGATTGCATCAAGCTTCTTGGCTGTCTGGAGCATCTTGTGAAAAGAAATAGCAGAGATATCAAGCGTCGTAGAGAGTAGCTTATAGTCTAGATCATCGTAGCTACGACCCTTACGCACGTTGGGGCTCATACCGATAGAGTGTAGGACGAAGTCTACTGGCCCACCGAAGGTATCCATAGCAGTCTTGAAGACGAGCTCTAGATCCTCTAGGCTAGTTGCATCGGCTGGCACGACCTTAGCTCCGAGCTTCTCACCAAGCTCATTGAGCTGTCCCATACGTACGGCAACGGCAGTGTTGGTCAGGATAACTTCTGCCCCCTCCTCTACTGCACGCTCAGCTACACGCCAAGCAATCGACTGTTCGTTTAGGGCGCCGAAGATGATACCCTTCTTACCCTTCAATAGATTATAGCTCATAATCCTTATATTCTTTGTTAGTGGTTAGTTAGTTCTACTTTAATGGTCAGCCTGTTCGGCTTCTATATGCACAAAGGTACAACTTTTGTGCGTCCCCCCAATACCCACTAAGTTTTTTCAGACCTACTGACAATCACTGGAGAGGTCTATTCATCACCTTTTCGGTTAAAGTATGTAAATGAATTAGCCTTAAAGTTGAGATAACACAGGCACTATTCATAAAGACTGATGAGATTTACCCCAAAAATGAAGGACTAATTTTGTCCGATTGTAGGACTAACTTGTTGCGATGTGTCCACCAATCCCAACAAATTGATGGGTAGAAAATCTCTACACAATGGCACAGAAACACCGGATCGCCAGCAAAAACAACTTATCCAAAAGGATATCAACGCATTACAATCAGCCTCTTTAAGACGGGTGTTTTCATGCGGCTGGGAGTAAGCTCCCCAAAGAGGTAGAGTGCAACCTAGAAGCCGCTAGGGGGCAAATACGAGGTCTACCCTCCTCTACCCTTACGAGGCAAAAGCTACTACGATTGTACTCCTATTTTGTTAAGATATGTTGCTGTTTTTATATTCGCCTCTCAACTCTAGCCTAACGTGCAGTCAATCAGACTGACCACAAATGACTTGTAGATTGAGATCAGTTACGCCACAAGTATATGAGGCTGATCTGTGCTAGAGCATAAGCCCTCAATAAGCATCACATTGGGCATTAGGTATAATATCTACACGCACACTCCCAAAGGCAAGTATGAGAGGAAAAACGCTATCTTTGTGAGTTCGACAGAGTAAGATCTTGGTGGGTTTTTTCTTGCTATGAGCTAGCCCTGCAGTCTTGGCGAACAAGAAGCTAAAAAGCATAACAAATAAAAACAAACGATATATGGCAAGTATTAGAGATGGAGAGAACGAGCTCAAGCTCCTAGGCAGTAGCACAGAATATAAGCAGGACTATGCCCCCGAGTGCCTCGAGGCCTTTACCAACAAACACCAAGGCACAGACTATTGGGTTAGATTTCATTGTCCTGAGTTCACTAGTCTATGCCCTATCACGGCACAACCAGACTTCGCTACCATATACATCAACTATATCCCCGATGTACGTATGGTGGAGAGCAAGAGTCTCAAGCTGTACCTATTCTCCTTCCGTAGCCATGGTGCTTTTCACGAAGACTGCGTCAATATCATCATGCAGGATCTGATCAAGCTCATGGATCCTCGCTACATTGAGGTGCTTGGCGACTTCACTCCTCGAGGCGGCATCAGCATCCTTCCTTACTGCAACTATGGTCGTCCGGGAACTAAATACGAGGCGCTAGCCGAGCAGCGACTCGCCAACTATCCAGTCAAATGAAACGTGCACTAGCTATCATCAACCCTATCTCTGGTACAGCCTCCAAAAACAACCTGCCGGGACGACTGGCCGAGGCCTATCAAGAGACAGATATACAGCTATACATCAGCTATACTAAGGCAGCAGGCCACGCCTACGACCTAGCCAAGAGAGCTGTTGAAGACGGGTTCGAGTACGTTATAGCTATCGGGGGCGATGGCACCATCAATGAGATAGCCCAAGCCCTACTACATAGCCCTACAACACTCGGGATCATACCCAAAGGCTCGGGCAATGGACTGGCAAGGGCACTAGGACTACCGATGAGCGAGAAGAAAGCAATCGAAACGCTCACCTCTGGCGAGAGCATCACGATAGACTGCTGTCTAGCTAATGGTAAGCCCTTCTTCTGTACTTTCGGCATGGGCTTCGATGCTGAGGTAAGTGCGGCATTTGCGGAGGTTCCGTTCAGAGGCTTCCTATCCTATGCCAAAACCTCTATTGAAAAGTACATCAACTACAAGCCTAGCATCTATCGGGTGCAGATGGACGAGCACGAACCCATCCAAACAGAGGCCTTCGTCATCGCAGCAGCCAACGCCAATCAGTATGGCAACAACGCCTACATCGCTCCCAAAGCGAGTATGACAGACGGCAAGTTTGATCTCGTAATTCTCAAACCCTTCCCAGTGCTGGAGCTGGCACAGATCACGATGCAGCTATTCAGCAAGCGTATGGAGGAGAATGCTCACCAGAGCTCATACCAGATCAAGCGCGCCGTGATCGAGCGAGAAGCCGACGGCGTAGTTCACCTAGATGGGGAGCCGCTCAAATTCGACAAGCGCATAGAGCTAGAGATGCTGCCTGCGGCAATACACGTTATTGCCCCCAAAGAATAAAAATAGCACTACCATAAGAAATGAATTGGAAACGATTTAACCTCATCAACAATGTCCTCGGGTGGCTAGTCTTCGTGATTGCGACGACAGTCTACCTAATGACTATTGGCCCGACGGCGAGCCTGTGGGACTGCGCCGAGTTTATCGCCTGTGACTATCGCCTAGAAGTAGGGCACCCGCCGGGTGCTCCCTTCTACATGCTTGTATATAATGTCATCTCTCACCTAGCGCCAGATGCGACGCAGGTGGCGCTCTATACCAATGCCACCAGTGCAGTCATCAGTGGGCTAACGATCCTTTTCCTTTTCTGGACGATCACGCACATGCTTCGTCGAGTGATTAACCCACACTTCCGCCTCTCTGCTAGCCCAAACGACCCTTCGGCTCAGAGCATCAGCCTCTCACAGGGGATTGCGATCTTCGGCAGTGCATTGGTCGGCTCTCTAGTATATACATTCTCAGACACGTTTTGGTATAGCGCTGTGGAGGCAGAGGTTTATGCCTTTAGCTCTCTATTCACAGCTGTTGTCTTCTGGTTGATGTTTAAGTGGGAGGAGCGCAGCGATGCCGAGAGGTCAGATAGGTGGATTATCCTCATAGCCTACCTCATGGGGCTGAGCATTGGGGTACACCTCCTGAACCTGCTCTGCCTACCGGCTATGGCACTCATCTACTACTACCACAAGGCCGATCGACCAAGTATCAAGGGCATGATTGCCTCTGTGTTGGTGTCTTTCGTGTTAATCGTCGTGATGATGTATGGCATCGTGCAGGGCGTGCCCAAAATGGCAGGACGCTTCGACTACTTCTTCGTCAATACGCTGGGCACGAGCTTCAATACGGGTCTTTATTTCTATCTAGCCCTCGTATTGGCTATCCTCTCATGGTCTGTCTACGAGGCGCACCGTGTCTATACGAGTGGTTCATCGGTCGATATACGCCTCAAAGCTGCGATATTTGCCTCTATCTTGATTATGGGCATCCCCTTCCTCGGCAGTGGTATGCTCTTGGGTATCGTCTTGAGCATTGCCCTCGGGGTGTATCTCTTTAAGTTCAGCAAGCTACAGCCAAGGCTCGTACATACGATGCAGATGAGCTTGCTAGCCATAGCTATTGGCTTCTCATCTTATGGCGTAATCCTCGTACGTGCCATAGCAGATACACCAATGAATGAGAATGCACCCAACAATGCTTTCTCACTCCGCTACTATCTAGCTCGTGAGCAGTACGGAGCTGCTCCTCTACTCTATGGGCCTAGCTTCGCCTCTCGAGCAGTACGCATTAACCCCGGCAAAGAGGTTATCGGGAAGGCTCCCAAGGCATCGCCCAACGATCCCGACCGCTACGTCAAGCTCTACGATCAGCCAGAGGCCGAGTATCCAGACGACCAAAAAATGTTCTTCCCTCGTGTACACGATCGTAGCCGAGCGCAGAGCTACAACATCTGGATGGGACGCAACCCCAACGACATGAGCCAGCCAACGTTTGGCGATAACCTACGTTATTTCTTTACCTACCAAGTAAACTATATGTACTGGCGATACTTCTTGTGGAACTTCGCAGGACGTCAAAACGACCTGCTTGGCGATGGTGGTCTGATGAAGGGGAATGCCGTTACGGGGATTTCGTTCATTGACAACTTCCTTGTCGGTTCGCAAGATAATATGCCCGACTCTATGGCCAAAAACAAAGGATATAACGTGTACTACGCAATGCCTCTAGTGCTCGGGCTACTGGGTATGTTCTACCAAGTGAGTCGCCGCCGCCTACGCAAACGTGGGGACAAAACACTCGGCACTGAGGACGAATACGACAACATCGGGCACTACAGCTTCTGGATAACCTTCCTATTATTCTTCATGACAGGTCTGGCAATCTTACTCTATCTGAACCAAACTCCCGGGCAACCACGCGAACGAGACTATGCTTATGCAGGTTCGTTCTATGCTTTCGCTATCTGGATTGGATTCGGAGTAGCGGGTCTGTGGCGCCTAATCGCCCGAGCTAGGTTATCAGATACTGCTAGTGCCATCACCGCTACTGCCATCGCTCTGATTGTACCCATACAGATGGCGAGCCAAAACTGGGACGACCACGATCGCTCTGGACGTACCATAGCACGAGATATGGGCATCAACTATCTCGAGAGTTGCGAGCCGAATGCTCTGCTCGTCTGCTACGGAGATAATGACACCTTCCCTCTTTGGTATGCACAAGACGTAGAAGGCGTACGCACCGATGTACGCACGATGAACCTTAGCTACTTGGGCGGGGACTGGTACATCGACCAGATGCGCCGTGCGACCTATGAGGGCAAACCTGTTCCGATGAAGTATATGAAGCCCGACTTCTACTACTTCAAAGAATTGGCGTACGTGGCAGATGAGAAGCGTCCGATGCTCCTAGAGGACGCCCTCAAGCTAACGACAGGTACTCCCAAAGAAACAGAGGCAATCTTCCCAACGCAATTTGTCATGCTCCCAGTAGACTCCGCTACCGTAGCCCAAAGCCTAGAGCGAGAGAACCCTGAGCTTGCCAAGTGCGTCGTACCCAATATGCCGATTTCTCTGGCAGGCAAACAATATCTAGACCGTGGCGGACTAGTGCTGCTCGACATGCTACAAGAAAACGAGTGGAAGCGACCAATATATTGGTGCATCACATCGCCTCGCAATGCCTTCAGCAACATGCCGAACTATCACGTACAGACAGGTATGACCTACCAACTCCTACCACTCGACCTGACGACCGATAGTATCCGTGGCGAGGTTGAGCCACTACGCCTTGAGCAGATGTACACGAATGTGATGACTAAGTTCCGCTGGGGCGGAGCCGACAATCCAAATGTATATCTCGACGATACAGGACGTAACATGATGGTTGGTATGCGCTCCAATGTATTCGTTCCGCTGGCTAAGGCGCTACTCAAAAAAGGCGATAAGGCAAGAGCTCAAGAAGTGCTCCGCCGCTGCCTAGAGGTTATCCGCCCAGAGGTAGTGCCTTACGACTACTTCAGCATTCGTTTTGCCCAAGCACTCTACGAGGCTGGTATGCATACAGAGGCTGATCAAGTGGCTTCGGAGATCTGCTCGAGTGCAATGCGTACGCTTGACTGGTGCTTCCGTCTGAGCGAAAGCAACCTAAAGCGTGCTTACAACGATGGTGAGATGCACAACAACTTCGACACAGCACTGATGACCTACCAGATCGCCCGTAGCCACGGTAGCACAGTGCTAGATATGCATCAGGAGAAGCTGCTACTCTACAGCCGCTATCTAGCGCCAGAGAGAGCAGCAGGCGAACCAACCAAAGAGCAACCTACAAGCCAACCTGCCCAGTGATCGAACGTCTACTCTGCCGAGTACCTCTGTGGTACCGAGCATTTTTCCCGGGCGCACGCTGGCGAATCCCTGCAATCAGAGGGAAAAGTATCTATCTAACTTTCGATGATGGGCCAGTACCTGAGGTAACTCCTTGGGTACTGGACACCCTCGACGAGCTAGGAGTGAAGGCAACTTTCTTCTGCGTTGCGGACAATGTGCGCAAATATCCCGAGCTATTCCAAGACATCATCAGCCGTGGTCATCAGGTAGCGAACCACTCCTATCACCACCTCAAAGGGCTTACTTGCCCCACGAAGCGGTATATGCAAGATGTCTACCAAGCTCATGAGCTCATTCAGTCACGCTACTTTCGCCCTCCCTACGGACACCTGCGTCTATCTCAAGTGCGAGAGCTAAGCCACAGCTTCGAGATCATCATGTGGGACGTCTTGACACGTGACTACAACTCCAAGCTACACCCCGACGAAGTCTTCGGTCTGGTACAGCGCTATGCACGCAACGGCTCTATCATCGTCTTTCACGACTCTATCAAGGCAGAGCGCAATATGAAGATTGCGATGCCTCGAGCTGTGCAGTGGCTCAAAGACGAGGGCTATCACTTCCTACGTATCGGGGACGCTCCATAGAGCAGAGGGGAGCAGAGAGTACCCTAATCCTCGACCGTACACTCCACTAAACAGAACCGCCTGCGTAGCGAAGATGCTACGCAGGCGGTTCTGTTTCTCTCAAAAAAACCTTAGCGG
This sequence comes from Porphyromonas sp. COT-290 OH860, assembly GCF_000768935.1. Taxonomy (NCBI): domain Bacteria; kingdom Pseudomonadati; phylum Bacteroidota; class Bacteroidia; order Bacteroidales; family Porphyromonadaceae; genus Porphyromonas; species Porphyromonas sp. COT-290 OH860. The sequence goes on from NZ_JRAR01000003.1 coordinate 28,569, forward strand.
CTCGAGATAGAGCTATGAAATACACACAATCTAGTGGAGCTTACTTCTTGGCTGGATAGGATTTCAGTCCCATTAGATCGTCAATCCTTTGTCCCTTGACATTGAACGGATTGGGAGCGGCACCATCAATCAACTCGGCAAGCAGTACATAGTTACCCTCAACCTGTAGTTTGACCTTGTGCAGTCTAACCTGCCTA
>NZ_JRAR01000030.1:0-457 GCF_000768935.1 Porphyromonas sp. COT-290 OH860
TACCTCGCCAATCAACGCAAGCATTGATTTGGCGGAGAAAGGAGTGCTTCATGCGGTCGCGACGAACCTGAGTATATACTTGTAGGAAGCTCGGAGCTGGTTCGGTTGGTTTGGTTGCCATGTCGATACAGTTAATTACATATTAAAGATAGTAATAATCAGAGATATACACAACGTTTCTAGCCGAAAAGAGGCAAAATACCGTGCAACAGTCTCGAGCTGATAGAGTAGCGGTTCGTCCTTCTTCTTACCCTGCTCCTTGCCCTTCTCCTTGGGTCTATTGACCTCATGGTGATAGCCGATGCCACAGAGTAGACCGGGGTAGGTCGTCTTGAGCCTAAAGCCCTCAACACCCTCTAGGAGACCGTTGCACGACATTTAGCCGCCTTTCGGCTAGAAATGTTGTATATATCTCTGATTATTAATATATTTAACATGTAATTAACTGTATCGACAT